>JAAXJV010000143.1 GCA_012269655.1 Pseudomonadales bacterium | reverse complement strand
ATGTTCTGGCGGCGCAATCGGAAGCACTAAGCTGCACTGCTTGGCCAATGGCGAATTTGGACGGGTCAATCCTAGCACCTGCGCTCCCCCCTCGCGGGCTAGTTTGGTGGACTCGATGATTCCGCGGGTGCGCCCTGTATGGCTAATGGCAACCACCACATCGCCGGTGCGTAAGGTTGCCGAGTGCATGCGCTGCATCAGACTATCTGAACAACCAATCACCGGAATATTGAAGCGGAAAAACTTGTGGTACGCGTCGTCCGCAACGGCCGCGCTGGCGCCCATGCCATAAAATAGGATTTGGCGAGCCTGAATCAGCAGGTCTACTGCCTTTTCAATTTGATCGGGCTTAACCTGTCGGCGCGCCCCCTCAATCGCAGCGGCGCTGGCGGCGAAAATTTTGTCGGTGTATTCCGTGGCGGTGTCGGTCGGGTCGACCACTCGGCTGACAAAGGGCGTCCCGCTGGCAATACTTTGCGCCAGCGCGAGTTTAAAGTCAGGAAAACCAGAGGTGTCGAAGCTGCGGCAAAATCGATTGACCGTAGGTTCGCTGACGGCTGCCTGCTTGGCCAAGGCCGCAATCGAACAACGAATGGCGCCCTCGGGGTCTTTTAGGATGACCTCGGCCACTTTGCGCTCAGATTTATTTAGGCTGTCTTTTTGTTCTCGGATGAGTTCAAGCATCGCATTACACAACTCGTAGAATTACGAAAAGTGCACCCTCCTTGCCAGATAGTTGTCCCTAAACTACCTCATATGTAGTTTTATAACCACATATTCGATATTCTATCGCCCAGTATATCCACTCAAAGAGAACCTAGCTATGAACCCCCGCGACGTCATGAACCTTGCCCCCGTCATTCCCGTGCTGGCCTTTGAGTCGGTTGAGCAAGCATTGGAACAGAGCCAGGCATTGGTGGCAGGCGGATTGCCCGTATTAGAGATCACCTTGCGCACAGCCTGTGCATTGGATGCAATCCGCGAAGTGAGCAACGCCATCCCCGATGCCGTCGTTGGGGTAGGCACGGTTTGTAACCCGCGCCAACTGAATGAGTCCCTTGAAGCCGGCGCCACCTTTGCAGTGAGCCCAGGCGCCACCGATGCACTATGGCAGGAAGCAGCAGCCACCAACACAGCCATGCTTGCAGGCACCGCGACGATCAGTGACGTGATGCGCGGCATGCACTACGGATTCGATGCATTCAAGTTCTTCCCTGCTGAAATCAACGGCGGCGCGGCCGCACTGAAAGCCTTTGGCGGCCCATTACCCGACGTCGCCTTTTGCCCCACGGGCGGCGTAAAGCCAGGCAATCTGAACGAATATTTGTCACTTCCCAACGTCCTGTGCGCCGGCGGCACCTGGTTAACACCCAAGGGCGCAACCGCGAGCGAGATAGAAACCCTAGCGCGCCAAGCGATAGAGCTGGCCAAATCCGGTCACTGAGGGCGCGAGCGAAAATTCACGAAACCCTTCTGAAACTGTCGAAACGAGTCCGAAATATTGATACCGTCATCGTCATACAAATAGACTTTGACGGAATCGATCATGGCAGCAGTCACCCTATCTAAAATCAACAAGGTTTATGAGGGTAAAGTCCCGTTTCACGCACTTCATGACATTGATCTTGATATCAATGACGGCGAGTTTGTAGTGTTTGTCGGTCCGTCGGGCTGCGGAAAGTCGACCCTACTACGAGTTATCGCAGGTCTAGAAGACATCACCGAAGGCGACTTGATGATCGATGGCCAGCGGGTTAACGATCAAACGCCGAAAGAGCGTGGAATCGGCATGGTGTTTCAGTCCTACGCACTGTATCCCCACATGACGGTGCGCGAGAACATGGAATTCGGACTAAAGCTTGCCAAGCAGGACAAAGCCGCGATTCGTAGCAAAGTTGAAGACGTTGCGAAGACGCTTCAGCTGGACGCCTTACTTGACCGGAAGCCAAAAGAACTCTCGGGCGGCCAGCGCCAGCGCGTCTCCATTGGCCGAGCCATCGTTCGTGAGCCCAAAGTATTTTTGTTTGATGAGCCGCTGTCGAATCTAGATGCCGCCCTACGAGTTCAAATGCGGATCGAGATCGCACGACTGCATGGCGAGCTCAAAAACACCATGATTTACGTCACACACGACCAAGTCGAGGCGATGACCTTGGCAAACAAGATTGTGGTACTCAGCGCAGGCCGAATCGAACAAGTCGGCGCGCCATTAGAGCTTTACCACCACCCGGCGAACAAATTTGTCGCAGGGTTCATCGGCAGCCCCAAGATGAACTTTTTGCCCGTCTCGAGCGAGTTAACGGCTGAAGGCATGAGCGTTACTCTGGATGGCTCATCTGCACAGGTCGCACGTCAGGGGAATCCCGCGGTCTCTATGGGCATTCGGCCGGAGCACTTGAGCATCGATGGGACAGGTGACTGGTTTATTGATGCCACCGTCAGCGTGGTCGAACATTTGGGCGACCAAGCGATGCTCTATTTTGATGTTGACAGCGAGGACGGACCTTTGGTGGCCGTGGTGGACGGCGAGAACTGCCCCGCTCGAGGCACCCAGATTAAGGTCGGAATCCCGGCGAGCCGCGTGCATTTGTTTGATAAAGACGAGCAGGCGATTGC
>JAAXJV010000159.1 GCA_012269655.1 Pseudomonadales bacterium | reverse complement strand
CGCCTGAGGGCTTGATGGGATTATCACGAGTCTTGGGTGTTAACGAACGTTTTATGTGGGAGTCTCCTGATGCAGGAACAAATTGAACAGCATCTCAGCGCCGCTTTTCCTGAGGCAAAAATCCGTGTTGAAGGCGCAGGTGGCAAATATTTGCTGACCCTGATTGACGCCAGCTTTGAGGGAAAAAATGCGGTCAAACGACAGCAGTCGGTCTACGCCGGGTTGGGCGACCTGATTTCGTCGGGTGCGGTTCATGCGGTGACCATCGTGGCTCGAACGCCGGCTGAAGCCGAGGCTCAAAACGGACTCAGCAATGGATAAACTGCTCGTTCAAGGCGGCTCACGCCTAACCGGCGAGGTTAAAATCAGTGGGGCGAAAAATGCGGCACTGCCATTGCTGGCCGCTACGTTGCTAAGCGAACAGCCCACTCGACTCACCAATGTTCCTCATTTGGATGACATCACAACCATGATCAAACTGTTAGGGCAGTTGGGTGTTCAGGTGGTGTTTGACGATCAAGGTGGGGTAGAGGTTGATGCCAGCGACATAACCAGCATTGATGCACCGTACGAGCTGGTGAAAACCATGCGCGCCTCAATTCTGGTGTTGGGTCCACTGGCTGCACGGTTCGGTAAGGCCCGAGTCTCGTTACCTGGCGGTTGTGCGATCGGTGTGCGCCCGGTTGATCTGCACCTGAATGCGTTGGCACAAATGGGTGCTGAAATTACCCAAGATGCAGGCTATATCAATATCTCTGTGCCCGGTGGTCGCCTCAAGGGTGCACAAATCCTGTTCGATATTGTCACGGTCGGAGGGACAGAAAACATTATGATGGCGGCGGCATTAGCCGACGGCGTCACGGTGATTGAGAATGCCGCTCAGGAACCCGAAATCGTCGACTTGGCGATTCTCTTGCGGGCCATGGGTGCGAAAATTCAAGGTGAGGGAACCCACCGAATTACCATCGAAGGCGTGAGGGCGCTGACCGGTGCCGAGCACGCGGTGGTTGCAGATCGCATTGAAACTGGTACCTATTTGGTCGCCGCAGCCATGACCCGCGGCGATGTGACCTGTGTTCGGACGCAGGGCGAACTGTTAGAACCTGTGTTGCTTAAGCTAGAACAGGCGGGCGCCGAAATTGAGTTGGGTAGCGATTCGATTCGATTGCAGATGAATCAAACGCCGAAGTCAGTCAACATCTCGACCGCCCCGCACCCTGGTTTTCCAACCGACATGCAGGCTCAAATGTTGGTGCTGAATACCTTGGCCGAAGGCGCGGCAACGGTGACCGAAAACATCTTTGAAAACCGTTTTATGCATGTGCCTGAATTGGTTCGCATGGGCGCTGACATTCAATTGGACGGTAATCGTGCGGTCGTGCGTGGAGTGACATCGCTGCAGGGCGCTCAGGTGATGGCGACGGATTTGCGAGCCTCGGCTTCTCTCGTGATTGCTGGATTGGCAGCGAACGGGGAAACCTTAGTTGACCGGATCTATCATATGGACCGGGGCTATGAACGAATTGAAGAGAAATTGGCGGCGTTAGGCGGCCAAGTAAGTCGGATTAAATGACTCAGCCATTGATTATCGCGCTCTCCAAAGGGCGCCTACTGAAAGAAACTTTGCCTATCTTGGCCGAGGCCGGTATTGAACCTGGCGAAGATCTGGGTAGCCGGAAACTGATCTTTGACACCAACCATGAACAGATCAAATTCATTGTGGTTAGGGCGGTTGATGTACCTACCTTCGTCACGCGCGGCGTGGCGCATATCGGTGTCAGTGGCCTCGATCAGATTGCCGAGCAATCCTTAACCGATCTGTATTTGCCAGTGGATTTGGGTGTCTCGGCCTGTCGTTTGATGACGGCGGGTATGGTCGGGGCGCAGGTGCCGCAAGGTAAGCGTCGTGTCGCTACCAAGTACACACATTTGGCACGCGAGTATTACGCTCGGATTGGCGTGCAGGTGGAATTGATTAAACTCTATGGCGCCATGGAACTGGCTCCGATTGTCGGCTTGGCGGATGAAATCGTCGACATCGTTGACACCGGGAATACCCTGAAAGCGAATGGCCTTGAGCCGCGTAAATTGATCATGCACTCCAGTGCACGCTTGGTGGTGAATAAAGCCGCCTGGAAAACTCGGTTTGACGAAATTAGCCCCCTGGTTGAAAAAATCAAAGGAGCGCTGGCTTGAAAATCGCACGCTTTAATTATTCACAGCCCAACGCCAAAGCCGCCTTGGCCGAGGCCACCCAGTGGGAAGCAGTCGCCGATCAAACGTTAAACCAACGGGTGGATGACATTATTCAGCAAGTCCGTCAGTACGGTGATCGTGCGTTGATGGACTTAACTGAAAAACTAGATGGCCATCGTCCAGATTCATTAGAAATCCCTCGGCAAGCCTGGGCAGAAGCCCGCGGCCGCATCGCCCCTGAGCTTGAATCGGCATTAGTCGCAGCCGCTGAACGTGTTCGCGAATATCACGAGCATCAGCGCCTGTCGGATTGGTCGTACACCGACGCGTTGGGCAATCAATTAGGCCAACGCATTCGCCCGTTAGACCGAGTCGGTGTTTATGTTCCCGGCGGCAAGGCGGCTTACCCCAGTTCGGTCTTGATGAATGT
>JAAXJV010000234.1 GCA_012269655.1 Pseudomonadales bacterium | reverse complement strand
CTGGAGCAGCTATCCGACAATATTGACAGTATGGAAATGCGCTTGTCTGATGAGTTGATAGAAAAGATCGACGCCATTCATTTGAATCACCCCAACCCCGCGCCCTAAGATGCAGACCATCGAGCAGGTCATCATCCCCCGCTCCAGGGATATCGGCGGCTTTGAAGTCAGTCGAATCCTGCCGGTGAAAGCTAGGCGTATGGTGGGCCCTTTTGTCTTTCTGGATCAAATGGGGCCCGTCCAATTTAATCCGGGTCAGGGTATCGACGTATTACCGCATCCTCATATTGGTCTGGCGACACTCACCTATCTGTATCAAGGGTCCCTGATGCACGCAGACTCGCTGGGTGTGACTCAACGAATACTGCCGGGTGAAATCAATTGGATGACCGCCGGACGTGGCATTACGCATTCCGAGCGCACGCATCCAGACGATCGAGCCCGCGGTATGAGCCTGGAGGGATTCCAAAGCTGGGTCGCTCTGCCCAAGGCCCTTGAAGAATGCGCGCCGGACTTTGAACATCACCCGAATAGCGCCCTGCCTAAACTAACCGAACCCGGCGTTCACATGACATTGCTGTTGGGCGAGGCTTATGGATGCCGGGCACCAGCGCAAACCTACAGCCCCCTGTTCTACATTGACGCTCGAATCGATGCGGGCCATTCCGTGACACTGCCGAACCCAAAACAAGATCGCGCCCTGTTTATCCGCAGTGGCACGGTTGAAAGTGAGGGCACACTGTTTGAATCTGGCCAACTCTTGGTGGTCAAACCCCATACCGAAGTCAGATTTCTCGCTCATTCGGACGCCAGCTTACTATTACTCGGTGGCGAGCCATTAGACGAACCGAGACACATGTTCTGGAACTTTGTCAGCTCGGACAAAGCCTTGATTGAACAAGCCAAAGCGGATTGGGCTGCCGAGAATTGGGGGCAGGGACGATTTCAACTCCCGCCCAACGATCAAGGCGCTTTCGTTCCACTGCCTTAACTTATTGAATTAACCGGCCGGCGGCAGTATTATCCGCGCCGTTCGGAGTATAGCGCAGCTTGGTAGCGCGTCTCGTTCGGGACGAGAAGGTCGGGGGTTCAAATCCCTCTACTCCGACCACCCCACTTCCCGTTTTTTTTGCTTGATTTTTCTCTATCCCGCGCCAGCTCTAGATCCCGTGCGCAGTTCACAAATCACAGCCGCAAAATTATGTAAAAAGTTGTCCACTTAGCCTGTGGATAACTCTGTGAAAACTTTCTGGCTTGATCCCAAAACCCCGCTATTTATGCGGGTTTTACTCAATTTGATCAAATTTTGACCATTTAAATAATAAACAAAAACATATACTTATGAATGTCAACGCTGTTTTTGAAATTTTTCGCAATTTGGTATTAGTTTTCTGCAATCGATTTTGAATTGTTAATAAGCGTGTCAAGTGCGAATTAAAAATTTTTATTTAGACCAAAGCTTCAGAGAACAAAAAATCGAGCTACCCAGGGGTAGAAGTCTGGCGGCATTAACCACACTATAAAGACGTAGTTTGAATCAGGAACTCCCATGCTATTGATCGTTTCGCCAGCCAAAAACTTAGACATGCAGCGTCGGTTTGATGCCGAAGCCAGTGCCATCCGTTTTCCCGAAGACACCCAGGCGCTCGTCGAGATAATGCGCGGCCACGGGCCCGAAAGTGTGGCCAAACTCATGAAGCTATCGGACAAGTTGGCGCATCTGAACCACGAGCGCTACCTCACCTTTAACCAAAGCGACAATCCGGGCACTCATGCACTGGCAGCTTTTAATGGGGATGTCTACCAAGGTTTAGACGCCAGCTCGATGAACGATGCCCAGCTCGCCTTTGCCAATCAGCATCTACGCATATTGTCCGGTTGGTATGGCCTATTGCGTCCACTAGACGACATGAAAGCCTACCGACTCGAGATGGGCACCAAACTCCAGACAGAACGCGGTAAAAACCTCTATGAATTCTGGGGTAACAAAGTCACACAGGCGCTGATTGAAGACGCGAAATCGCTGGGCACCGACACCTTGGTTAACCTGGCCAGCAATGAGTATTCCGGCGTGGTCGACCTGAATGACCTAGGTCTGCGGGTCATTACCCCCGTGTTTAAAGATGAAAAGAACGGCACCTTCAAGATCATCAGCTTTTATGCCAAAAAGGCCCGCGGTCTGATGGCTCGCTATCTGATTGACCATCAGATCACCGAAGCTGAAGGGATCAAAGGGTTTGACGTTGACGGATACCAGTTCAACCCGAGCATGACCGAAGGCGACACCTGGGTCTTCACCCGCGCGGCACAGTGAGTCACTTCGAACATTGGCTTGAGGCCCTGGAGCGACCCAGTGACTGGATCACGGTGGGTGTCGATGCGGGCGTCACTCGTTGGCCAGACGACATGCGTCTGTGGCCCAGTCAGCGAGTCGGATTGGCCGTCGTCAAACTGTCGCGTCTTAGCCAAGAGTCCTGCACTCAACTCGCCCGCTTAAGAAATTTGCATGCCGCACAAATTGCCCTTTGGATCGATCAGTTAGACGCATCCGAGAGGAACCAATTACTGGGTTTAGGCTTCAAAGGCTTGCCCGGCCCAACAATGGCCCAATGTTTTGGTTATGACATCG
>JAAXJV010000181.1 GCA_012269655.1 Pseudomonadales bacterium | reverse complement strand
TACATGATGGGTGGCGTGCCGACCAATATTCATGGTCAGGCGATCGTGTCTGACGCTGAGGGTAACGACAGCATTGTTCCCGGCCTATTCGCCTGTGGTGAAGTGGCTTGCGTATCGGTCCACGGCGCTAACCGTTTGGGCGGTAACAGCCTGCTGGACCTTGTGGTATTCGGCCGAGCAGCTGGCTTGTACATCGAAGAGCAGCTGGGGCAGGGCATGGAAGAAGCGTCCGTTTCAGAAGCCGACATTGATCGTGCCATGGAGCGTTTGAATAAAGTCAACGCGTCGACTTCAGGTGATGACGCTGCGGTTCTGCGCAAAGAACTGCAGACCATCATGCAAAACTACTTCGGTGTATTCCGTGATGGTGAATACATGAAGAAAGGTCGGGAAGAATTGGCCGCATTGCGTCCTCGCGTAGAGAACGTTTATCTGTCGGACAAGTCCAATGCATTCAATACCGCGCGTATCGAAGCGTTGGAGCTTCAGAACCTATTTGAAGTGGCCGAGGCGACTGCGATTGCTGCGGATGAGCGCACCGAAAGTCGTGGCGCACACAGCCGTAGCGACTTCCCGGATCGTGACGATGAGAATTGGTTGTGCCACTCCATCTTCGATCCTGCGACCAAGACATTGCGTAAGCGTCAGGTGAACTTCCAGCCCAAGGGCATGGATGCATTCCAACCTGCCGTTCGTACTTACTAAGGGGACTATTGAAATGAAAGTTAGCGTTTATCGTTACAACCCCGAAACGGACCGTGAGCCCTACATGCAAGACGTCAACGTCGAATTGCCTGCCGGCAAAGACTTGATGGTTTTGGATGTGCTCAATCTGATCAAGGAACAAGATCCGACCGTGGTCTATCGTCGCTCATGCCGTGAAGGTGTTTGCGGTAGCGACGGTATGAACATGAACGGCAAGAATGGACTGGCATGTATTACGCCGGTTTCAGAGGCTACTAACGGCGGTGACGAATTGGTTATTCGCCCTCTGCCGGGCCTGCCTGTTGTTCGCGACCTGGTGGTGGACATGAGCTTGTTCTACAACCAGTACCAAAAAATTAAGCCCTTCCTGCAGAACGAAGCGCCTACGGGCAGCCAAGAGCGTCTGCAGTCTCCGGAAGAGCGCGCAAAACTGGATGGACTTTACGAGTGTATCCTGTGCGCCTGCTGTTCAACGTCATGCCCCTCGTTCTGGTGGAACCCCGATAAATTCATCGGCCCCGCTGGCTTGTTGCAGGCATACCGTTTCTTGGCAGATTCGCGTGATACCGCCACTGAGGAGCGTCTGGCTAACCTAGACGACCCCTTTAGCGTGTTCCGCTGCCGCGGCATCATGAACTGTGTCACCGTTTGCCCGAAGGGTCTAAACCCAACTCGAGCGATCGGCCACATTCGTGACATGTTGTTGACGCAAGCAACCTAATATAGCGATTGGGGCCTTCGGGCCCCGACTGCAAAGGCCACCTTCGAAAGGATTTCGGGGGGCAGATAAATCTGGCTTAGTGGGCCGCACTTCGGTGCATTTTATTAAGGAAGCCGATCCGTCGGCTTGGTTCGGGATTAGCCTTACCGTGGGTAATTACCAGCAGTGTTTCTCCCGAACCCAAGGGAGATACCCTTATGTCTAGCAGCTCGTTAGAGCAACTATGGGCATCCGGTCATTTGGCCGGTGGCAACTTAGCCTTTGTAGATGAACTCTATGAAAGCTATCTAAGCAATCCGTCCTCGGTTTCCGAGGAGTGGCGTCAGTTTTTTGATGGTCTTCCCAGTGTAGAAGGTCATATTGGCGCGGATTATTCTCATCGCACCGTTCGTGAACAATTTTTGTTGTCTGCGCAGAACAGCCATCGTGCAGTCGCTCAAAATCAAAGCGCGGTTTCTACAGAACACGATCGTAAGCAGGTTCGTGTCATTCGCCTGATGCAGGCGTACCGAACCCGGGGTCACCAGAAGGCCAAGATTGATCCATTGGGATTGCTAGAGCGGCCTCAGGTTCCTGATCTGGATTTGGGATTCTTTGAGCTGACCAAATCAGACTTCGATACCACCTTTAACATCGCTTCAAACACAATGGGTGTTGAACAAATTAAGTTGGGTGAGCTAATCGATACGCTAGAGCGCACTTATTGCGCCAGTATCGGTGCCGAATTCATGCACATTGTGAACACCGAAGAACGACTTTGGATTCAAGAGCGCATGGAGTCAGTGAAAGGCCGTCCCGCCTATGGCGCTGAAACCAAAAAGCATGTTCTGGAACGTTTGACTGCTGCTGAGGGCATGGAAAATTACCTGGCTTCACGTTATCCAGGTGTTAAGCGCTTTGGCCTCGAGGGCGGCGAAAGCATGATTCCCATGGTTGACGAAATCATTCAGCGCTCGGGCAGTAAAGGTGCTAAAGAAGTCGTCATTGGCATGCCACACCGTGGCCGATTGAACATGCTAATCAACATCCTGGGTAAGAATCCCGGTGATCTGTTTGATGAGTTTGACGGCAAGGCCGAGTACACCGGCCAGGGCGACGTGAAGTATCACCAAGGCTTTAGTTCGAACGTGATGACTCCGGGTGGCGAGTGCCATTTGGCGATGGCGTTTAACCCGTCACACCTTGAAATTGTCTCGCCGGTGGTGGAAG
>JAAXJV010000277.1 GCA_012269655.1 Pseudomonadales bacterium | reverse complement strand
TTTCCGACACTCACCTGAGCCTGTGCAGAACCGATACAAAGCAGTCCTAAGTAAACGAAAACGCGCCAGCGAAGGGCGCGTAAATTAAGCAATTTCATAGGCCTCCACCATACGGATTCAGCCTTTCAAGCTCAAGGATTCGAGCCACGTTTGATCCGACGAAATCAAGCTAACTTGGCGGCCTGTGTCGGCGTAATCAAATCTCACTTCAAGTACGGGATCGGGTAACCAAGGACGCCCTTTTTCTGCCCACTCGATCAGGCACAACGAGTCTGAATCAAGGGCCTCGCGCATATCGAGAAATTCGAGCTCTTCAGGATCACCCAAACGGTACAGGTCGAGGTGAAAAGCATTCACGCTCGCGTAGTGCTCAACCAAGGTGTAAGTCGGACTGGGCACATGACCCGTATGACCCAGCGCTTGAATAACCGCCCTGGAGAAATGACTCTTACCCGAACCCAAGGGTCCGGTCAGGCTGATGTACCCGCCGCGTGGCAACTGCTCGGCCAATTCTTGGGCCCAATGAGTCGCGGCTTCGGGGGTGGCGAGATAAATGTTCATGGGTGATGTCAAAGTGACCAGGCTCATCCGTATAATTGGCGTATGCAGTTTAACTCGGACCCTCAGGACTTTCATCGCCAACTCAGCGAATTAGCCACCCAGATTGGCGCGCGCCGCATTGGCGTCTGCTCGCTGGATCAGGATGAGGCCCTCGCACATCTAGACCGCTGGCTGGCCCAAGAGTTCATGGGCGAAATGCAATGGATGCAACGAGGCCGAGCACTGCGAGCGGATTTGAGCCAGGTGCACCCTGGCGCGCAACGCATTGTGATTGCGGCCTTTGATTACCGCCCTGCAGGCCCAGATGAATGGGAAGTGATTCAGGATCCCGACGCCGCTTTCATCAGCCGTTATGCCTTGGGCCGGGATTATCACAAGACACTGCGAAAACGCATGAAAACCTTGGCCTCACATCTGCTGGAGCCCCATCAGTTCCGTGTGTTTTCGGATTCGGCCCCGGTATTGGAAAAGCATTTTGCCGAACAAGCGGGATTGGGCTGGATCGGCAAGCACACGCTGATCCTATCCAAGAATCAGGGCAGCTGGTGCTTTTTGGCTGGCTTTTTGACCGATGCCGACTTGCCAGTCACCCAGGCGCAGGAAACGCCCCGCTGCGGCAGTTGCACCGCCTGTATCGATATCTGCCCGACCAAAGCGATCGTTGCGCCCTATCAATTGGATGCCCGGCGCTGCATTAGCTATCACACCATCGAGATGGACGAGCCGATTCCGACTGAATTTCGAGAAGCCATGGGCAATCGGGTATTTGGTTGTGACGACTGTCAGTTGGTGTGCCCCTGGAATCGTTATGCCGATATTGGAGATCAGGAATTCAGTCCAAGGCACGGCTGGGAACACGCTTCATTAGAGGAGCTGTGGGCCCTGGAGGAAGCCGATTTTGAGCGGCTGACTGCGGGCATGGCCATTCGCCGAGCAGGCTACACCAAATTTCGTTCAAATTTAGCGATCGCGATTGGCAACGCACCGGGCTCAAGCGATTGGATTGAACGATTGAAAGCCGAAACGTCAGACGACGCTCGACTTAGTGACCACGTCCGCTGGGCACTGGATCAGCAGCGCAGGAAGTGCTCTCGGTAATGTGCCAGTTCAGCAATGCTGTCCCGAATGTCATCCAGAGCCAAATGCGCTCCTTGCTTTTTGACGCCTTTAGCCACTTCAGGACGCCAGCGTTTGGCGAGCTCTTTTAGCGTACTGACGTCCAAGTTCCGGTAATGGAAAAAGCCCTCGAGCTCGGGCATGTAATTGGCGAGGAAACGACGATCCTGGCAAATGCTATTGCCGCACATCGGACTGGCGCCGGCATCAATAAAGCCCTTTAAGAACTCGATTGTGGCGCGTTCAGCTTCGGCTTCGGTCGTTTGAGAGTCGCGCACTCGCTGAGTCAGTCCACTGCGCCCATGTTGGGTCGTATTCCATTCATCCATGCCATCCAGCATCGCGTCGCTTTGATGAATGGCCATGACCGGCCCCTCGCCCAGAACGTTTAGGTCGGGATCAGTGACGATGGTGGCAATTTCAATAATCCGATCTGCATCTGGATTCAGTCCAGTCATCTCGAGATCAATCCAGATCAGATTGTCGTTCATGCCCACTCCCATTCCCATTTCGGCTTGCTTTGTACCGCCCTTTGCGTGTCAGCACAAACTCTGTGTTATTTGGAGTCATTCTGCCTGCAGGCAACCCCAGATTTTCGACAGCCCTTGGCTAGGGTATCCTATGGCCCATGAAACTTGCCGCTTTATTCTTTTCCGCCTCCCGGGTAACCGCCTAGATGGCCGGCCGTAAGCTGACTCGCCAACAAGCCTTTCGCATTAAAAAGGTCCAGGAAGAGCGTCTGGCTCGGGCTCAAAAGAAAGCCGAAAAACTGGAAGCCGGCGTAGAGGGCGAGGCGCAGCCCGGTGTTGTCATCACCCGTCACGGTGCCAGCGCCGAAGTGGCCGCGATGCAGGGCGAGCAACTCGGTGAACCTATCCGCTGCCATCTTCGCGCCAATCTAGGCGAAGTCGTCTGTGGTGACCGAGTGAGCTTTCAAACCCAGGGCGAGGAGGGGCTGATTACTGCGG
>JAAXJV010000246.1 GCA_012269655.1 Pseudomonadales bacterium | reverse complement strand
GCTTAATGCCATGTCGCCTGCTTCATCAATCGACAAACGTTGAACGCCGCCCGACGGCGTCAAGGCATCGCCCCCGGCCAAACCGAAATAGACGGCATCGGTTGCACCATTCAGCGTCCAATCCACAGCGGTGAAATTACCCGCAAAGGTCTCGGTTTCATCCGCCAGGACTTGCGGGGCATAGCCCAACTTAAAGTCCAATGTTCCCAAATCCAGAACAAACACCTGTGCCGCACTGGAGGTGGTTGCGGCACTCAAGCTATTGGGACCTGCACCAAACACCAGGGACCAATCATTGGTCGCGGGGTTTTCCCAGTCCGCGCCTGTGCCCGCCTGATGATTGCGAATTAAAGCCGGCTGACTGGTCGTAAAAAAGAAGTCACCCAACTGGTCATCGGTTAGCTCTGCCATGAGTTGAGGCGGTTGCTCGGGATTAGTCACATCAAACAACACCAAACTGGAGCGCATGCGCATCTCGGCATCCGATCCGCTTGGTCCATTGCCAGATACACCATCCCAATCGACATAGTAAGCACCGCCTCCGAACCGCATCGTGACGGCCAAAACGGTGCCCCAGCCACCAGGGTGATCGATATCGTTTTCATTAAAGATTCGCGCATCAAACACCTTGGGCGGGCCATCCACGTAATACACATGGGGATAATCTTCTTCCACCAGCCACTTAAGATGAGACAACAGATTAAAGGGAACATAGGCCCATAACTCACTGCCTAGTGGGTGCTCAGTCGCGTTGCCGTCCGGTGACACAACTGAAAAACTCTGAGTGGACTCATTCCAGAATCCACCGTTGAAGGCATGCAGCATGCCGTCGTTGGCACCGACATAAACCACTGTGCGGCGTTCTGCGTATTGGGATTTAAATGCCTGATAGCTGACATCCCCGTACAAGGCATCATCACCCGCCTGCGGCGCACCGACCGGGGTTGGAGTTGAATGAATCACATCGCCCAGCCGCCAGACTTCATCACCTGGATCGTCGAGAAAATCGACCGTCCTTGAGCGGAAATTCGACTGATCCTCGCCGCGAACCCAATGAATAAGATGAGTCTGATCGATGCCTGCGGGTAAATTCAAAGCCCGCTGTAACGCGGCACTCGCCGAAAAAGTTGAGGGAAGAAAATCGACCACCTGCGCTTGGCTGATTCGGCCGTCAGCACCCGGCCCCGAACTGGTTAAAATATGACGACGAGTCTGAGCATTGACGGTGTAATCGCGCTGGTTTTGAACATCAACCACTCGCGCCAGCTCGTCTCTGGCATTCCAAATCGGTAGCAACTGATCGAGCGGCACAGGGTCACCGACCTGTGATAGCGTTGCGCCGCCGTCTGCACTGGTAAAGCGAGTCACCAGGGTGGTGTCGCTCAGCTCGTCGTAACTGACATCAACCACGTAGTCGACCGCGTATCCATCCAGTTGGCCATCCTGATCGCTGTCTTCCCGTAACAGCCCGTTATCGTCGATAAACAGTGCGTGAACTAACCCGACCCAATCCACTGAGTCTTCACCGGACTTGTACTGTGGCTGATACAGCGCTTGATAGACCGCACCCAGTCCGCTGACTGAATTGGCCACCACCGCCCCGCCGGTTCCGGCTGCAGTGCGGTTAATGATGTCTTCCAGCACCAAGGCCAGTTGAGCGTTCAATTGTGCGGGATCGATTGCTAGAAAGTAGTTATCGGGAATACCGTCTGGTGCAAAGGCGCCGGTTGAATTGTCTTTGCGGTCCCATTCGGGCACCAAATTGGGGGTTCCATCCCCATCTGAGTCACTAAACCCTCCCCATTTCGCGGCGTAATAAAGTGGCTGTTCCAGTAGTTGCGCAGTATTCGACCCGAGATCAAAGGCATAGCTTTCTGCCGAGTCCGATCGCTGGCAACTGCTACATCCAGTCGCTCCTGTCGGATTTGTCCAGCTAAACCCTTCAATGCCGCTATACGCATGGAAGCCGTCCTTGGTCGTGCCACTGATCACAAAACCAAATCCCATTTTGTAAGGCGTGGACTCGGCAAAGACATTGGTAGTCACGGTAATGCTGTCTTTATCGATCTGGTACGTCAGAACACCCGACATGTCCTGGTCATAGTCACCGCCCTGTTCTGAATCTTCCCAGTTCACGTAAAACGCGCCGCTGCCGATCCCTCCAGATTCGCTGAATGCCTGGGTAATTTTGAAATCCACCAAGCCGCAGTTTCCACCGACTGAATCGTTGTAACACGCAGGTAATATCGTCACGAACTGCTGGGGACTGCTTTCAGGCACGGGGATCTGGACCTTGGGTAAAGTCGGCGTTAGGGCCACTCCATAAGTGGTAATTGACTGAACGCCGTCGATATCCGGCCGGATATCGGTTTGGCTCACATGATGAGCGAGGCCCGCCACCTGATAACCCCCTTCCAGTCGCGGCGCATCCGGGCAGGTGCCCTCCACTTCACTCAACGCGAAAATGGTTTTCGGCGTGCACAGTTCGTCCGTATCGCCATTGACCCGGCCGACAAAGGCTTGTTGACCATGTATGCCCTCGCCCGCACCCACCACATCGGTCAATTGATCGGCAGATTGAGAGGTGTTGAGATCGCTGACCCCAGACAGCTCGTCTGTATCGTACGAACTGGTAGACGCGTTAAAGGCGATGACATTGAGATTGGCACAGGCGTTAGATTCGGTTAGGGGATCTGCCCAACTGGCACTGACCAGATTTTTTAATGGGCTATCGGCAGATAAATTGGGCAACAGATCGTCCCGGGCCGTGAAATTAGGATTGGGCTGGGCGCCGGCCAAATAGCGATAACACTCCAGAACAATTTCAGACAACGGGTTACCCCAGTTACGACACCGGTCGTTAGTAAAGCTGTTGAGTCCCCATTTGCAGTTGTCGTTAGTGCTGTCGTTGTAATAACCAATCTCTTGGTTGTAACCGTAGGGCCGCATGGCATCGAGCGTGGTCACGATGCTACCGGCACTAGGTGAGGACAAAAACCGACCTGACCCGCCGACATCAATCTCGTCAGCCAGCGAACCCGGATTCTTACGCAACACGCCGCCGGATTTGTTGGCCCGGTAGCTACCGGTTAACAACCCAAACCAAACACGATCGTCATCGCCATACTCTTGTAACAACCCCACTGGCTTATAGGTGCCGTCGGGATATTGCTTGCAGCGTTCGCTACCCAACAGCAATGGATCACAGACTTCGACCCGAACCGTAAAATTGTCATTTGTCGAATGGTCATTCAAAGAAGGGTTGGATGAGCTCGCATCAATCCCGCTGACTGATGCGTTATTGCCGTTACTCGCACTCTTTTCGTTCGACCACAAGCACTGCCAGCGCTCATTGGCATTCCATAAACTGTGATTACCCCGAGCCACTGCAAAGCGAGGACCCGCGGTCGCGTTTTGCGAGAAGCCTGACCCTTGTCGAGTGGTATTGCATAGCGTCACGCCCACTTCACTGGCATCACCGCTTAATGCAGGGGAAAAGGGCGTTAAGCGAGCAATATCGTTGAGACCGCCACCCAAGTCTTGCCCGGAATAATATTTGGCAAAACTGTGCGCGTCGTTGGGCAGGTAAGCCCGTTCTAGAATGGTTTCATTAGGTAAGTCTTGATCCGATGGCCATTGATGCTCAAGCGTCCAATCACCGTTCGATTGCTTGGCGACTCGGCTGCCGCCATACAGGATTTTTCTGACCGCATCGATTCGGGTGGTGGTGGCCCAATTCAAAAAGTTGCCCGACCACTGATCGGATGCACCGACACCGTTACAGTAGCGGTCTGTGGTGACGGCATCGGGCCGGAACACTTCATCAACTTCGTCATAGACGTAACACTTGTCCGGATCAAAGTAGCCAAAATATTCAACACTGTGAGTATACGTGGTTTCGGCCTGCGCAAGCTCATCACCGTCTAAGTCATCCCAATCGGTATACGCCTTGTAAAAGAGCTGGTGGTCTTGACTCATTGCCAGCATCACGATCGGGGTCCCCGCGCCGCTTAATACGGCCGGCAACGCACGATAGTCCGCACTGGTGTTAACCGCCCCTGCCGCAGTACTGAACAGTCCGGCCAGTAACCAAAACCTATGTTTCATCATCGAACCTTCCTGTAAGTGGATTGAACGACACTGCGCGCGTTGGGGGTGGCCCCAAATCCCATCGCCGTAATCCGATAGACCTCGGCGTAGTCGCGAAAAAATGCAGAAGAGCCGTGCAACGCGGCCGACTCGGGTTGTTCAGGATCCAGGCGCATAAAACACAGAAACTCGACGATGTAACGGCCGCCACCCTGTGAGCCATCCAGTTCAGAATTCTGACTAGCCGTGCGATAACGCGAAGGGGTGTTGAACACATCCAAGGCGTTGTCTCGCGCCCACACAGGGGATTGCGGCTCGACATGCTGACACTGTCCATAAGTGTTGGCCTGCGTGCCGTTGAAACACAAACCATTACTGCAGTTGCTGTCGAAGCACTGGCCCGAAATGCAGGCCGTATCGGGGCCGGTGATTGTCGCGAGATCGTTCGCCTCGATCCAAGATTCCGCATCCGCGAGGACGGCCTCGGCCGATTGAAATGCGACTTGCTGATCTCGGAAATTACCCGACATGCGCTCTTCTAATGTCGTGGTGTTGGCACCAGACAGACCGATCAGCGTCAAGATGGCCAACAGGCCCAAACTCACGATCAAAATACTGCCGCGCTCGCGAGTCATAGGCGGTTCCTTAGCCCGATGGTCAGGGCAATCTCGCGGCGAACATGTCCGTCGTCGGGTGTAAAGGCCATTCCGTCAAAGGTGTAGGGCTTTGGCTGAGTATCTGGCTCGATCAAGGTCCGCAATAAGAAGTGAATCTGCACACTGATCGCCTGATCTGGATCGAAGCCTGAATCCCCAGCCCTTAAATATTGGTTTGGAACCTGGTCGGCATCGGTATCAATGCCGAAATACAGTCGGAAGTCCTCTACCCCAGGCACCAGCTCTTCAGGATTCAAGGTTCCATTCGCCCCGAGCTCAGCTCGATAAAGACCTGGCACGCCATTTATATCGGTCGACAAATAGTAGGCACGGGCGGTAAGCGGCATCACGACGCCACCATGATCAAGCCCGGCCAATTCTGGATTTAAACAGTCCCCACCCAGTCGATTGGTGCAGTTTCCCGGGCTCAAGTCGCTGGAAACCTCGTGCTTAACATAGGTTTCGCCAGTACTGTCTGAAGACACCTGAAACAATGCCCCCAAATCGCAATTCGCTGCCAGCAAGGTAGTACCCAAAGCAAAGTCATGTGCGTGGACCAGAATCAATTCGCCGTCCGATTCAGACTGAATGGAGACGGCTTGGTCTGGATTGACGGTCAACACCGCGACGGAATCGGGGTTGTGCCGCGTATTTGAAAAGGGTGCATTAAGCTGGCTCGGGGCGTTTGCTACGCCTTGATACCCTTGCACTGGCCGCAGCAGGTTATAGCGCCAATCCGAATCGGCGTCGGTGACCATTAAATTGAGCGGTAAGCCGCTACGGCACCCACGAAACCCAGCCATGCGCAAGTCTCGGGCAATAAAGTCTGCGGCAAATCGGGCATTTTCCTGAGTTCGGCTGAGTTCGTCCTGCACCCGATACGCTTGCTTCGCGCCGACCAAAATATTGAACACACCACTCATGAGTAGGCTACCAATGAGCAGTGCAATCATCAGCTCGATCAGGGAGAAACCTGCCACTCGCTTCGACAGTCGCCTCATAGCTGCGCCCTCAATTCGAGTGTCTGATTGGATTGCTCTAACCGGTCGAACCAGCGAACTTGAACGATCAAGACCGATGGCGACATGGACGTATCGCGGCTGACCTGACCCTGGCCGTCGGGCAGTGAGTCTGAAACCAGATTGAGCCATTGGTTGAGATCAAATCGGCTCAATTGAGCGGGTGTGCATGAGTTTGCTCGGCAATCGGTAGTGCTGGGCGCAGCCTCGCCAAAGTCATGATCGTAAGCTCCGGCTAAATACTGCGTTCGATTGATACGGGCTCGATCCAACAGGTCAGTGGCTAATAGAGTGGCACTCGAACGGGACCAAGCGGTATCCCCCACGTTTAGATTGGCTACCTGTAAACTGGCAAAGCCCAGCAAACCTAGGCTGATAATCAGAAGCGCCACCAACACTTCGATCAGACCAATACCCACGTGGCGCTTCACGAGCAAGCACCTATATGCACAGTGTGCTGACCATCCTTATCAACATCGAGAGAGCCAGCGGCCCGGCCAATGACGGACAGTTCAACCGAGCGACGTAAGCTGGGTTCGTCACAATACAGGCCAAGGGTTAAGCTTTGGCCCGCCTCACCTGTGCTTTGCCAAGTGACGCTGGCCTGGCTCGCCTTGATCGGAACACTACCGGCTGAACCGACGAATAAGGGGTCGACCGCCGACTCACTGTCCGCGGGCGGCGTTCCGCGGAACAAAACCCAACCGCTCCAGTCGTTGTCGCAATGCTGGCCATCGGACGAGCCACACAGACTCATTCGATCACCTTCGTTGACGGCTTGAGTTCGGCCTTGATTCATTACTGATAATAGGTCTCGCTGCACACTGTCCACTCGATTCGAGTTCTGGGCATCCACCAGCGACGGCAACGCAACGGACACCAGAATGGCCATGATCGCAATCACGATCATGCTTTCCAGTAGTGTGAATCCGTGTTGGCGTAGTGACATGACTGACCTCACAAAGGTGTGAAGTCAGCATGGAAAAATTAGCGAGGCTAGGAAGTTAACCTAGTCCGAACGGTCGGTTTTGACTCCCGAACGGTTTGATTAGGCCTGTTTTGCGACCAGCATCACATTAGCCCGCGTCAACAAGTCGCAGTTCTTTGGGCAGGTTGAACGTGATGTTTTCAGGCCGCCCATCCAGTTCTTCGACAGACTGGCCACCCAAGGATTTGAGTCGCTCGATTACCCCTTGAACTAAGACCTCGGGGGCAGACGCACCCGCGGTTACACCCACGGACGAGACTCCATCGAACCACTCACTATCCAGATCACTGGCTTGGTCCAACAAATAGGCCTTCGCACCCTCGCGCTCGGCCAACTCGCGCAATCGATTCGAATTTGAACTGTTAACGCTTCCCACCACCAAAACGAGATCATTATGTTTGGCCAGGCCCCGCACCGCATCTTGGCGGTTTTGCGTGGCATAACAAATGTCATCACGTCTGGGTCCGGAAATATGCTCAAAGGTTTCCCTCAGCGCATCGATCACATCGGCAGTGTCATCCATACTTAAGGTAGTTTGAGTGACATAGGCCAACTGCGTCGGGTCTTTGGGTTTTAATGCTCGGGCATCTTCCGGCGTTTCGACCAGATAAATGGCGCCCCCGTTACGGTCGTCATAACGGCCAAGTGTTCCGACCACCTCGGGGTGGCCCTCATGGCCAATCAGAACGCATTCCATGCCCTTTGCTGCATAGCGCGCCACTTCCATGTGAACTTTGGTGACCAGCGGGCAGGTTGCATCAAATACCTTAAGGTCTCTACGAGCGGCTTCGTCCTGAACGGCACGGCTGACACCATGGGCACTGAAGATGACGGTGGCGCCGTCTGGTACTTCGTCAAGTTCTTCAACAAACACAGCACCACGATCCCTGAGCCCGTCCACCACGTATTTGTTATGCACCACTTCGTGGCGCACATAGATCGGCGCACCGAACACGTCGATGGCACGATCAACAATCTCAATCGCTCGGTCTACGCCCGCGCAAAAGCCCCTAGGGTTAGCCAACTCAATTTTCATTGAATCGCCTCGGGCGCCGGATTAACCGCAAGAATCGAGACCTTGAAAAACAAATCACGACCGGCCAGAGGATGGTTGAAGTCGACGTAAACTTGGTCACCTTCGACACGGTCAATAACGCCAGGCAGTTCGCTGCCATTCGCGTCGGCGAAAGACAGCATCATACCCGGTGACAAATCCGTTTCTGAATCAAAGTCGTCAACGCGCATGCGCTGCACATTGTCTGGGTTAGGTTGGCCAAAACCATGTTCGGGTTTGATCAACAAGCGTTCCTCTGCCCCCTGCGTTAGCCCAAATAAGGCCTGCTCGAACCCCGGCAACAGGTTGCCGTCACCGACGATGAAGGTGGCCGGGGTCTTATCAAAGGTCGAATCCACCAGCGAGCCGTCTTCCAGCTCGATTGCAAAGTGCAATGTCACTTGGGTGTCTGGGCCAATGCTAAGTTGGTGTGCGTTCACGGCGGAACTCCTGAAATGCGTCAATGATCATGCCTATAGCGCCTAAGGTGATAGCGCAATCGGCCAAATTAAAGGCTGGAAAGTACCAATCCTGATAATAAACCAGCAAGAAATCGGTCACGGCACCCTGCCAGGCGCGATCAATCCCGTTACCGATCGCGCCGCCCAGGATCAGACCCAGCGAAATCGCCACAAAGGGTCGAGCGTCCTTTAACCAACGGTGAATCAGGACCACTGCGAGTAAGGCGATTGCAAGGAAGATCCAGCGCTGGGCGCCGCCGAACTCAGCCAAAAAACTGAAAGCTGCGCCGGTGTTAAACACCAGCACCAGATCGAAAACTGGCAGCAGATTCAATCGCTCATAGGTGTCAAAGGTGGCGAGAATTGCGAACTTCGAGGCTTGATCCAAGATCAACACCACCCCAGCAATCCACCAGCCTAATTTCACCTGCGATTGGATCATGCGAACTGGCGGGTCTCCCCGTCGCCCTCAATGTTATCGACACAGCGACCACAAATTTCTGGGTGAGCGGGATTCGCACCCACATCGGGCACACGGTGCCAGCAGCGCTCGCACTTGGCGTCTTCGATTTTGCTCACGGCCACCGCAATGTCGCCGCTTTCGTTACGCAACGCGTTTTCCGGTGCCTGATCCAGTGGCGCCACGCTGACAGCACTGGTCAAGGTGGTAAAGCGCAACTCGTCACCTAGCTTGGCTAATGTGGCTTGCAAAGCCGTGTCCACATACAAAGCGGCGTTGGCTTCCAGAGAGCCACCCACTTCTTTGTTGTTTCGGGCAGCCTCAATGGCTTGGTTGACTGCGTCACGAGTCCGCAGTACGTCACTCCAGAACTGATCGTTCAGATCGTCCGCAAAACTGACGTCTAAATCGTACCAATCCTGGGCAAACACAAAGGTCTCACGCGGGCCGGGGATTTCCTGCCAAATTTCTTGAGCGGTAAACGACAAAATGGGCGCAATCCATCGGCTAAAGGCCTCGACCAGATCGTACAAAGCGGTCTGCGCGCTGCGACGCGCCTGCGAGTCCGCCTTGCAGGTGTACTGGCGATCTTTAACGATATCCAAATAGAA
The DNA here is from genome assembly GCA_012269655.1 of Pseudomonadales bacterium. Classification (GTDB taxonomy): domain Bacteria; phylum Pseudomonadota; class Gammaproteobacteria; order Pseudomonadales; family Litorivicinaceae; genus Litorivicinus. Next base: position 1,712 of record JAAXJV010000246.1, on the reverse strand, counting down.
ACCGCCGAGCTCGTTCACGCAGAAGTTCAGGACCTTTTGCGTCACGCTTGAGAACTCGTGGTTCATGTAATGCTGGCGAATTTCACCCTGCAGTGCGGTGGCACGGGCCAAAATCCAACGATCCAGCGCCACCATGTCGGCGACCTCGATCCGATCCTCAGCGGGGTCAAAACCACTCAAGTTCGCCAACATAAAGCGCGAAGTATTTCGGATACGGCGATAACCGTCGCTGGTCCGTTTCAGAATCTCATCTGAGACAGTCAGTTCTTTGGTGAAGTCCTGCGAGGCAATCCACAAACGCAGGACGTCGGCACCCAGCTTGTCCATGACTTCCTGCGGCGCGATCACGTTACCGATCGACTTGGACATCTTGCGGCCCTTGGGATCCACCGCAAAGCCATGCGTCAGCACCCCTTTGTAAGGCGCGTGAGAATGCAGTGCCGAAGAAGTCAAAAGCGAGGACTGGAACCAACCACGGTGCTGATCCGACCCCTCAAGATACAAGTCTGCCGGGAACACTAAGTCGTCGCGCTGGCCAAGAACCGACGCGTGCGTCACGCCTGAATCAAACCAAACGTCGAGAATATCCGTCACCTTACGGTAATGTTCAGCGTCTTCACCCAGAATCTCGGCCGGATCCAAACTGAACCAGGCATTGATACCGCCCTCTTCAATTTTCTGCGCGATAGGCTCGAAAAACTCGTTGGTGCGGGGATGCAATTCCTGGGTCTGCTTATGCACAAACAAAGTGATGGGTGAGCCCCAATTGCGCTGGCGAGAAATACACCAGTCAGGACGATCAGCCAACATCGCACCCAAACGGTTCTGCCCGGTTGGGGGAGTAAAGGTCACCTCGTTGGCGACGGCGTTACGAGCCGCTTCCAATAGGCCGTTGCCGCTCATGGCGATGAACCACTGCGGTGTGGCACGGTAAATAACCGGGCTCTTATGGCGCCAGCAATGCGGGTAGCTGTGCTTCTCGCGGTGCGCGTGAACCAAAATGCCCTTTTCAGTCAGGTATTCGACCACGCGATTGCCACACTTCTGCACATGCATGCCACCGACGACCGGAAAGTCCTCAGGGAAGGTTCCGTTGTCCTGCACCGGGCTCAGATTTTCGATCCCATGACGTTGGCCGACCATAAAGTCTTCCAATCCATAGGCAGGCGCCGAGTGAACACAGCCCGTGCCGGCTTCGAGCGTGACGTGATCCCCATCGAACATTGGCACCGTGTCACCCCAAGGCGCTTGCATCTGGATACCCACCAAGTCAGGACCCGAGCAACGGCCCAAAATTTCATGCCCCTCGACTTCCCAACGAGTCAGGATGGATTCAAGCAAGCCTTCGGCCAATACCAGTGTGCGAGGGCCGTCTTTTTCGATTCGCACCAACACATAATCCAGCGAATCACCCACGCAGACAAAACGGTTTGAAGGCAAGGTCCAGGGAGTCGTCGTCCAGATAACCACCGCGGCTTGATCTGCTTCGGAAGCGCCCATCCGTTTAGCCAAGTCAGCCGTGTCCAGTACCGGAAAGGCCACATCGACATTTAAGCTATTTTTGTCGGCATACTCGACTTCGGCCTCAGCCAAAGCGGACTCACAATCTGTACACCAATAGACCGGCTTTTCGCCCTTACGCAGGTGCCCACCTTTGACCAATTCACCCAAGGTACGAACGGTATCGGCTTCGGTCTTGGGCGCCATAGTCA
>JAAXJV010000078.1 GCA_012269655.1 Pseudomonadales bacterium | reverse complement strand
GCCCTACACAATGCGGCTCGATTCACCATGGGCATTATGGATCTGCAGTCCGGTATCTATTTCGTGACGCTGGTCATGGGGCTGTTTGCCCTACCCGAGGCAATTTTCCTGATCTTGGATAAAAAGCGCAGCTCGCAGCAAGCCAACAATAACGAGATCAAAAATTTACGAATTTCTAAGGAAGAAGCCATCGACATGGCGCCCGTGGTGGGCCGCCAGTCTGTCCTTGGTTTCTTGGTCGGGGTGTTGCCTGGGGCTGGCGCAACGATGGCCTCTTTCCTTGCCTATGCGATCGAGCGCAATCTGGCACCGAAAGCCATCCGTGAAAAGTTCGGCAAAGGGGCTCACCGTGGTTTGGCGGCTCCTGAAACGGCTAACAATGCAGCCTGTACCGGTTCTTTCGTGCCGATGCTTACGCTGGGTATTCCGGGGTCTGGAACGACCGCGATCTTGTTGGGTGCACTGGTGGCGTTGAGCGTGACACCGGGTCCACGTTTGATTGAGGAACAGCCCGAGCTGTTCTGGGCGGTGATCGTGTCGATGTACATTGGCAACGTGGTATTGCTGATTTTGAATTTGCCACTGATCCCGTACATCGCGAAATTACTGACGGTTCCGCGGACGTATTTGATCCCCTTCGTGATGTTTTTCAGTCTGATCGGTGCCTATATTGGTCAAAATAACCCGACTGAGCTTCTGATGATGGTCGGGCTGGGTGTAGCCGCGACTATTCTGCGGTTTGGCGGCTATCCCCTGCCCCCGTTGATTATTGGGTTTATTCTTGGCGGGATGTTGGAAGACAACCTGGGTCGTGCGATGCGTAAATCTGGTGGCTTGGAGTTCTTAATCGAGCGTCCCATGACCCTGGGCATCCTGTTCATTGCGGTGGTGCTGTTTTGTTATCCCTTCTACAAAGACTACCGCGCGTCCAAACGCGCTTCCCGAGCCTAGTCGCGGTCGTCATCGCGGGCATGCTCGCCGATTGGGCGGGTGTGCCACTGGGCTGGATGCTGGGGCCCGCCTTTGTGGGCCTTTTGCTGGCAGCACTCAACAACCCGATTGGATCGGATGGTCCATTAGGCAACTGGGGTCGAGGCTTGTTGGGCGCCAGTGTGGGTGGGATGCTGCAATCTGAACATCTCCTGATTCTGATAAATGCGCCTGAGTTGCTGTTGGTGACTGGCGGCTATGTCTTTGCGGCTGGCTTTGTAGGGTGGCTGTGGCTGACACGGGTCTGCGGATGGCAGTCGCAAAGCGGCTGGTATGCCGCCTTGCCTGGCGGCCTGAGCGAAATGGTGGAGCTCACTCGGCAAGCCGGGGGGCGAGCCTATGAAGTGGCCCTGGCCCATACCTTACGAATTTTCCTGTTGCTATCCCTGGCTGCCTTGGCGGTTGCCTTTGTGCACGAGGGCTCTTGGAGCGGTTTTGCGCTGCCGCCGCTCGCGTTGTCCGATGCCTTGATGCTGTTCGCGGTTGTGTGGGTTGGTTTGGTGGTTGGAAAACGTATCCAGCTGCCTGCCCACAGTGTCATGGGGCCGCTGCTGATCAGTGCTTTACTCAGTTTTGTTTTGGATTGGCACCTGTCGGTCAACGAGCCTTTGGTGATTGTGGCGCAATTGGCTATTGGCTGGTCATTGGCTCATCGATTTCAGGGTTCGAGTTTCCCGCAGATTCGTTCTGGCCTTTGGCAGATTACAGGCATGCTGTTGTGCTTGATTCCGCTATGGGTACTGGCGGCTTGGGTCGTCATGATACTCACCGAGCATGGCCTAGCCGTCATGCTGTTGGCCTTTGCGCCCGGAGGACAAGCCGAGATGGCATTAATCGCCTTGCTATTGGGGGCGAGTCCCGCCCTGGTGGTGACTTTGCATGTGCTGCGAGTCGTTTTGATTCTCAGTTTTGCCAGTCGCTGGTATCCCGGTAAAAATCGCTAAGTCGAGGTCGCATTCTGGTGGGCTAAACTGTTGTGCGTCACCTAGCGTGCGATCATGCAAAATTCATTTTTGATGGGCGCAGCCCTGGTTATCATTTCCGCGCTTTTTTACGCGTTGCAGCCATTGTTCGCCACAGGTCTGTATCAGTTGGGTTGGATCCCGTTGTCTGTACTCGTTTTGCGCTTTGGTTGTTCAATGATCTTGATGGGTGGCTACTTGTTGCTCACCCGACGTCAAATTCGAAACCATTTTGACATCCGCGCCCTGCTGTTCGGCTTTTGTATGGCGGGCAGCGCATTGGGCTATTACGTGGCTGGTCAGCGTATCGGATTTTCTCTTGCCGTCATGTTGCTGTTTGCCTTCCCAGTCGGTGTGACCTTGTTTTTTGCATTTAAAGCTCGCCGGATGCCGTCGCCACTGAAGTTGGCCGCGTTAGCGTTAAGCGTATGCGGTACCTATTGGGTGGTCGGGGGTGGGCCGGTCACATTGGATGGCTTGGGGGTTGCAGCAGGTCTAGCCGCGGCTTGTTGTTACGGCACCGCTATGGTCATCACCGATGGTCGTCAGGTTCAGGATCCCTGGGTCGATGTCTTTTGGGTGTCGGTGGGTGCGGTGGGCATTCTGGGAACCGCCTTGATCGTGCAAGGGGTCGACTTTCCAATTGGCCTGCACAGCCTAGGTCTCGGCGCGGGTTTGGCGTTCAGCGCTACGATTATGGCGACCGGGTTGTTG
>JAAXJV010000190.1 GCA_012269655.1 Pseudomonadales bacterium | reverse complement strand
TGGAAATAGGCGCTAGCCAAACACAAAAAGTCATAGCGCTGACCGCGATTGCGGTCAGCGCTTTGGTGTGTCTGCCAATCGCGTCAGTGTTGTATCAGGCATTGGCAGCACCCTCAGATCTGTGGAGTCATCTGGCTCAAACTGTTCTGCCGGATTACATCGCCAACAGTGCCTGGCTGATGTTGGGGGTTACGATTGGGGTCGTCTTATTGGGCATACCCAGCGCCGCTTTGGTAAGCCTCTGTGAATTTCCGGGGCGACGACTGGTGTCTTTGCTGCTGTTGTTGCCGCTTGCCTGTCCCGCTTACATTCTGGCTTACACCTACACTGGAATATTGGACCCGGCCGGAATGTTCGCCGGAGTTCTGCCTCAGGTCTGGTTGGCATCGGTACGCTCACTGCCGGGCGCTATTTTGATGTTCAGCTTGGTGCTCTATCCCTACGTCTATTTGCTGGCTCGCGCATCATTCCTTTCTCAGAGTGTGCGCAGTCTGGAAGTCGGCCGGTCACTCGGGTTGAGTCCAGCTCAAGCATTTTTCCGGCTGGCATTGCCCATGGCCAGGCCCGCCATAGCGGCCGGTATTACCTTGGCGTTAATGGAGACCTTAGCGGACTATGGCACGGTGCAGTTCTTCGGTGTGCCAACCTTTACCACGGGTATCATGCGGGCTTTTTACGGCATGGGGGACGCGGCCGCTGCGGCACAGCTGGCTTCGACCTTGTTGCTATTTGTGGCTGTGCTGGTGTTGGCTGAACGATTCTCGCGTCGGCGAATCCGCTATTTCGGTGATAGCGATCAAAGCCAAAGCTCGCTTCGCGTTTCACTGCAGGGCGGCAAAGGCCTGGTTGCGCTGGTGCTTTGTTTGTTGCCGCCGACTCTGGGTCTGCTGGTTCCTGGAGGCTTCTTGATTCATTGGGCGCTAACTGACGCGTTGGCTCAGTGGAGCACGCTGGTCCCATTGGCTTTCAGTTCATTTGTCCTGGCGTTGATTGCGGCACTGTCCATTGTATTTGGTAGCTTGATTCTGGGTTACGCCCAGCGCCTCTCGAGCAGTATCTGGGTGCGCTCAGCGAGTGTGGTGGCCGGTCTGGGGTACGCCTTGCCGGGAACCATTATTGCGATTGGGGTGTTGATACCGATGGCGGCGCTGGATCGAGAACTGTTCTTGTGGGTCCGCGAATCATTCGGCGTGAACATCGGTCTAATCTTTACAGGCACCATTGCGGCGCTGGTATTGGCCTACGGGGCCCGTTTTACTGCGGTGAGTCTGGGGGCGATCACCAGTGGACTGGGTCGGGTAAAACCCAGCTTGGACGAGGTCGCTATTCTGGCTGGCTATCGGCCAGCCCAAATTCTAAGGCGGATCCACGTGCCCTTAATGCGTGCCTCGGTTCTGACCGCTGGATTGATTGTTTTTGTCGATGTTTTAAAAGAGTTACCGGCGACCTTGGTGCTGCGTCCGTTTGACTTTAATACGCTGGCTGTCCGGGCATACGAGCTGGCGGGTGATGAGCGCTTAATTGACGCCGCGCCGGCAAGCCTTGCGATTGTCTTGGTTGGTTTGCTCCCGGTTATTTTGTTGAATCGTTCAGTCGATGGAGTGCAACACTGATGGCGTCGGTCATGCTTCACAATGTGGATTTAGGCTATGACGGCAAGGCCATGGTCCATCAAGTCAATCTGAGCTTGGCCAGTGGCGAGCTAGGTTGTCTGTTGGGGCCGAGCGGCTGTGGAAAGAGTACCTTGCTGCGCAGTATTGCGGGCTTCACGCCGCTGCTGGGTGGACAAATTCTGCTCGACAAAACGGTCGTGGCTGACGAAAGCCGGATTATCCCTCCGCAGGACCGTGGTGTTGGCTTGGTGTTTCAAGATGTGGCGCTGTTTCCTCATCTGAATGTCAACGACAACATCCGATTTGGAATCGAAAATTGGTCGCCCAAAGACCAAAAAGCTCGGGTGACGGAATTGTTGTCCTTGGTCGGCTTATCTGGGCTCGAAAAACGTTTTCCGCACGAGCTTTCCGGCGGCCAGGCTCAGCGGGTGGCTCTAGCCCGCGCGATGGCGCCTCGGCCTAAGGTATTGCTGTTAGACGAGCCGTTTAGCGGGTTGGACAGTGAATTGCGGGCCAGATTGGCAATCGAGGTTCGAGGCATTCTAAAAACCGAGGGCGTGACCGCCCTGATGGTCACCCATGACCAAAAAGAAGCCTTTGATTTCGCCGATCGAGTGGCGGTCATGAAGGCCGGCATCATCGAACAGTTTGATGCGGCTTATCGGTTGTATCACGAGCCCCGCACGGAATTCGTGGCCAAATTTGTCGGGGCCGGTGACGTCATGCCCTGTACAGTCCTAAGCAGTACTCAGGTTGAGTCGCCACTGGGCGTCTTGGATTCTGATGTGCCCTTGGGTTACGAAGCCGGTCAACAGCTGTCCCTGCTGTTTCGTCCGGATGACGTGATTCACGACGACGAATCGGATCGTTTTGCAACGCTCGTCAGCAAACAGTTCCGTGGCAGTCACTTTGTGTACCGAGTGCGCTTTGATAATGGGGTGGAGCTGGGTTGCTTAGCCCCCTCTCACCACGACCATGATTTGGGTGAGCGAGTGGGTGTTCGACTCGAGATGGAACACTTAGTGTTGCTGGCTCACTGACTTTATACTGAGC
>JAAXJV010000042.1:1278-2708 GCA_012269655.1 Pseudomonadales bacterium | reverse complement strand
ATGTTCGCCAACACCTCGTCAATTGCTCAATACGACCCCGAACTCGCTGCCAGTATGGAAGCGGAAGCGAAGCGTCAAGAAGACCACGTTGAGTTGATCGCTAGCGAAAACTATACCAGCCCTCGGGTGATGGAAGCACAGGGCAGTGTATTGACCAACAAATACGCCGAAGGTTACCCAGGTAAGCGTTACTATGGTGGTTGCGAGCATGTGGACATCGCTGAAGATTTGGCGATTGAGCGAGCTAAGCAATTGTTCGGTGCGGATTACGCAAACGTGCAGCCCCACGCCGGCTCACAGGCCAACGCGGCAGTATTTTTGGCGTTGCTAAACGCGGGCGATACGGTCTTGGGCATGAGCCTAGACGCCGGTGGTCACCTGACGCATGGTTCACACGTTAACTTCTCAGGTAAAAGCTATAAGGCCGTCCAATACGGAATTGATGAGCAGGGTTACGTGGATTACGACGAGGTCCGTGCGCTAGCCCAAGAGCACCAGCCGAAGATGATTATCGCCGGTTTCAGTGCGTATTCGCAGGTATTGGATTTTGCAAAGTTCCGGGAAATTGCTGATGAAGTAGGTGCGTACCTGTTGGTGGATATGGCGCACATTGCGGGTCTGGTGGCGGCAGGTGAATACCCAAGTCCGATTCCTCATGCAGACGTAGTGACGACAACAACACACAAAACCTTGCGCGGTCCTCGTAGCGGTTTGATTTTGGCCCGCTCTAACCCTGAAATTGAGAAGAAGCTAAATTCGGCCGTGTTCCCTGGCAGCCAGGGTGGTCCTTTGATGCACGTGATCGCAGCCAAAGCGGTCGCCTTCAAGGAAGCAATGGAGCCTGAGTTTAAGATCTATCAGCAGCAAGTGAAGAAAAATGCCAAAGCCATGGCGGAAGTGTTTATGTCCCGTGGCTACGATGTGATCAGTGGCGGCACAGAGAACCATTTGATGCTGGTGTCTCTGGTAGCCAAAGGTATCACGGGTAAGGCGGCAGACGCGGCCCTGGGTTTGGCGCACATCACCGTTAACAAAAATTCGGTACCGAATGACCCGCAGAGTCCTTTCGTAACCAGTGGTATCCGCGTGGGTACGCCCGCTGTTACGACTCGAGGATTTAAAGAAGCGGAGTGCACTGAACTTGCAGGATGGATGTGTGACGTGATGGATGCCGTTGAAGACGAGTCTGTGATCGCAGCTACGTCACAGAAAGTTCAAGCGCTGTGCGCGCGCTTCCCGGTATACGGTCGATAATATAGAGGCTAAATATTACCAACGTAAAAGCGGCCTGCGGGCCGCTTTTTTGTGGCGTACCCCTGAGAGACCTTAGTGAGTGACGTTATTCGCAGGAAGCCATGTTTGTACTGGTGGTATTGTTAGCATGGAGACTGATCCAGTCTCTGCAGATTTTAGATGGGCTTTGGTTCGGG
>JAAXJV010000042.1:0-1178 GCA_012269655.1 Pseudomonadales bacterium | reverse complement strand
CTGATCTGGTTGTTTTCGCCGAGATCGTCGACCTTGGGCAATTCGCAGGTTCGCATGTGGAGCTGCATTCGACCCGCACGTCCGCACATCCAATCCCAGAAACTGGGAACGCCATCTGGAAATGCGATCGTGCAGTCGATTGCCTCATCCAAGTGATCGCCAACAGCCGCTAGCACTGTGGCAACGCCACCGGCCTTGGGAGGTAACAAATGTTTAAACTCAGAGTTGGCTGCCGCTATCTTTGCTGAGTTATTTCGAGTGCCCTCGCTGAAGTTCACCACAGTGACCGGAATCTCTTGAAATTTTTCGCAGCTCTTGCGGACCGTGGCTAGGTCTTGGCCGCGCTTTTCTGGATGCTTTGCCAGGTAATCCCGGCTGTAGCGACGCATGACAGGAAAATCCATTGACCAAGCAACAAAGCCCACTAATGGGATCCACAATAATTCCCGCTTCATAAAAAAGCGGGTGCTCGGCACGGTCAGATTGGTGCCAATCAAAAGAACAAAAATGTCGACCCAGGTTTGATGGTTGCTGACCAGTAAGTAATTTTTGTTGCGCGAAAACTCGCCCTCGCGTTCCACTTCGATCGCAGGGCTAAACAGGGCCAGCCACCGAGTGAAGCCGACAGACCAAATAACGACTAGCCACTCAAACAGCGGCGCAAAGTGTTTACCTGCGCTTGGGAAGGCTAATTTGATCAACCCTAGAATCGCTGCACTGCCGCCACACAGCAAGGTTAAAAAAACGAGCCAGATGGCACTTAATGCGCCTAATACAACATGCATCAGCAAGGTCCTTAATTTTGAGGCACTATACCCAGCTCTTTGACATCACGCGAGTTTGAATATGTTAGATGCTATCGTTCAGGAAACTGGGCCAAACCCTAATCATGCAGTGATTTGGATGCATGGGCTGGGTGCAGATGGGTCAGATTTTGTTCCGGTGGTTCCCATGCTTCAGCTTGCTTCACCGGTCCGCTTTATCTTTCCTCATGCGCCAATTCAACCCGTCACAGTCAATGGTGGCATGCAGATGCGCGCCTGGTATGACATTTATGAAATGAGTCTAGAGCGTAAGGTTGATCATGCAGGCGTAGCCGAGTCGGCGGCTGCTATCAGCGAACTGATCGAGCAACAGGTCGCTCAAGGCATCGCACAGGAAAATGTTTTTCTGATCGG
>JAAXJV010000068.1 GCA_012269655.1 Pseudomonadales bacterium | reverse complement strand
AGCTCGGTGGACTGGCTGGCCAAGCCGATAGCCTTCAATTAAGCGCGTTGATTGAGTTCGCCGAAACGCTGGGGCTCGCGTTCCAAGTTCAAGACGACATCTTGGATGTCACCTCGACATCCGAGCAGCTAGGCAAGCCAGCAGGCAGTGATGTCGAACAAGACAAAGCGACCTATGTTGAGCTGCTGGGGCTGTCTGGCGCACAGTCCTTGGTCGATGAATTATTCGAAGCAGCGCAGGAATCGGCACTTCAATTGCCCAATCCCGACCCACTTCAGCAAATATTGTCGAAACTAGTACAAAGACAAGCCTGACCTAAGCCTGCGAATTCGTTAGACTCCCCGCATGCGCATTTACCACCATATCCCTGAGCATCGCCCCGCCACGCCGCTGCTCGACCAAATCGATTCGCCAAGGGATTTGCGCGAACTTTCCCGACGCCAGTTACCGCAATTGGCCGACGAACTCCGCTCGTACCTGTTGTATTCGGTCGGCCAGTCTGGCGGGCACTTTGGTGCCGGATTAGGCGTGGTCGAACTGACCATTGCCCTGCATTATCTGCTCGATACACCGGAAGACCGGTTACTGTGGGACGTGGGCCATCAAGCCTACCCGCACAAGATCTTGACCGAGCGGCGCGAACGCATGCCGAGCATCCGACAAAAAGACGGCTTGGCTGCCTTTCCCGCCCGACACGAAAGTGAGTACGACACCTTTGGCGTGGGTCATTCTTCAACCAGCATCAGCGCAGGCATCGGTATGGCGATGGCTGCGGGGCTAAAGAAAGACCCACGGCGCGTCGTGTCGGTGATTGGCGATGGCGCTTTAACCGCCGGCATGGCATTTGAAGCCCTGGCCCATGGCGGCGCGAACCGAGCCAATATGCTGGTGGTATTGAACGACAACGACATGTCGATCAGCGACAGTGTTGGCGGCCTTTCCAATTATCTGGCGCAGCTATTGGCCAGCAAAGCCTACACACGGATGCGAGACGATGCCCGTAAGTTGCTGGACAAGGTCCCACCGGCTGCTGAATTTGTGCGCAAAACCGAAGAGCAGGTTAAGGCCATGGTATCACCCGCATCGCTGTTTGAGGCCATGGGTTGGAACTACATTGGACCGATCGATGGTCATGACATCAACCAACTGCTAAACGCCATTGACACCCGTGCCAACCGTCCCGGGCCCAATTTCCTGCACGTCGTTACGCAAAAAGGGTGTGGATTTGCTCCGGCCGAGGACGATCCGATCAAATTTCACGCCATCACCAAGATTTCGGCCAAAACCGATACGCCCGTGGCCAAACCCAAGACCTTTAGCAACATTTTTGGCCAATGGATGTGCGACCTTGCGGCCGTTGACGACCGTGTCGTCGGCATTACGCCCGCGATGCGAGAAGGCTCAGACCTGGTGCAGTTCAGTCAAAGCTACCCCAAGCGCTATCAAGATGTTGCGATTTGCGAGCAACACGCGGTGACCTTGGCTGCAGGTTACGCCTGCGAGGGACTCAAACCGGTTGTGGCGATTTACTCAACCTTTTTGCAGCGGGGTTATGATCAGCTAGTTCATGACGTTGCGATTCAAGATCTGGATGTGACCTTCGCTATCGATCGCGCTGGACTGGTGGGCGAGGACGGCCCAACGCATGCCGGCGCCTATGACATCGCCTATTTGCGATGCCTACCGCAAATGATCATCGCGACCCCCAGTGACGAAGCCGAAGCACGACTGCTGCTTCAGACCGCTTATCAATACGAAGGCCCTAGTGCCGTTCGTTATCCCCGAGGCGCAGGCATCGGCAACCTCCCCGCAACGGATTTAGGGTCGGTAGAAATTGGGCAGGCCCGTGAGCTTCGTCAAGGCCACGGCATCGCGATCCTGAACTTTGGTCCTCATGTTGCAGCCGCCACCGAAGTGGCTGAGAAACTAGATCTGACGGTCATTGATATGCGCTGGGTCAAACCGATCGACACACAGGTTATCGCCCAAGCATCAGCGTCACATGCCGCGTTGGTTACATTGGAAGATCATGCCATCCAAGGCGGCGCAGGCAGTGCGGTACTCGAATGTCTGGCCGAACAAGGTCTGGAAATACCTGTATTAAATCTGGGCATTCCCGATCAGTACATCGAAGGCGCGAAGCCCAGCGAAATGTACGCGCAAATCGGTTTGGACGCCGCAGGTATAGAAACCCGCATTCAGGAACGCTTTGGACTACTGATCAAAAAGATGGCCTAGGCGTTCGCCTTTGGCCTGTAGGTATTTCTGATTGTGGCGATTTTCTCCACGACGCAAAGGCACACGCTCTACTACCTCGATGCCCATGCCATCTAGCGCTTGAACCTTGCGTGGATTGTTGGTCATCAGACGTACTTTATGAATGCCCAACTGCTGAGCCATCGGCGCTAGGATTTCATAGTTACGCTGATCGGCACCAAATCCTAGTGCTTCGTTCGCCTCGACCGTGTCGGCACCCTGATCTTGCAGATGGTACGCCCGCACTTTGTTCATTAGACCAATCCCGCGCCCTTCTTGGCGCAGGTAGAACAAGGCTCCCTGACCCGCTTCGGCAATGATCTGCATGGCCGCCTCAAGCTGCGGACCGCAATCACAGCGCAAACTAAATAAACCGTCTCCGGTTAGGCATTCACTATGCACCCGAGCCAACACAGGCGATTGCGCGTCAAATTCGCCCAACGTGAGCACGACATGTTCTTTGCGCTGACCCTCGGGCCCGGTTTCACAGAAACCGTGCAGGCGAAACGTGGCAAAACGCGTCGGGAGGTCACAGGACTCGATGTATTCGATCACGCAAAGATCCATCAAAATTAAGGCTGGCGAATGATACCACTGGATCGCGCGGGTTCCAGTGTCATCTGCCCCTGATCTAGCGTCAAAGTAAAATAACGAAGGGCACTGAGCCCCATCAGAGGATGTTTAGGATGCTCGCCCGGCATCACGATCGCGGATAAATCTGGGAGTTGATGTTGATCGATCACAGCGCCCCGAAGCCAAGCTCGAGCTACGGTGCTGATACCGGTTGAATGTGCCACTTGATCCGTTGAAGCCTGGATTTCCAGTCCCAAGCGGATCGCCATTTGGCGGCTTAAAACTGGCTCCGAGGCCCCCGTATCGACCAGCCAAACCACGGGGTGGCCCGCGATTTCGCCAGACACCAGCAAGGGTGAGGCCGATACCAACACCTCACAAAAATAGAAAAAAACGAATGCAAAGACGCGGGCCATAAGCGACCCTACTCAGAGAGAATTATCCGGTCAGGACCACAGGAAGCTGGCTTGCATCCAACGTCCAAGACCGTAGACCAACACCCCGGCAAACAATCCAGCAACAAGGTCGTCGATCATAATGCCAAAGCCGACCGGTTTTAATTTCTCAACACGGTGAATCGGCCAGGGCTTCCAGATATCGAATACTCGAAATAAAGCGAACGCGCAAAGCCAACCCCACAAAGTGACTGGTGCGAGCAGTAGTGCAATCCAAACGCCAGCCCACTCATCCCAAACGATAGATCCGTGATCGCCACAGCCCAGATCTTGGGCCGTTCGCCCACAGATGTAGGGCCCGGTCAGCGCACCCAGCACGACCCAAATGCAAGCGACTGAAAAAGGCAAATAAATCACCGGAAGGAAGGCCACAACACCGCCTAGGGTACCCCAGGTACCCGGCGCCGGGCGACGCAGACCACTGCCTAGCCCAACGGCCAACCAGTGGATCCAATGCTGTGGCTGAAGCTTCATGGCTGCTCTGCAGCCACCTCGATGGCCCGAAGCTCAGCCGCCAATTTATCCAGCGAGCCATTCACAAATTTGTGCGCATCCGTCGCGCCAAACCGCTTAGCCAGATCGACTGCTTCGTTCAAGGCCACTTTGTAAGGAATGTCCATACGCTCAGACAGCTCCCAGCACGCCATACGCAGGATGCACAAGGCAATCGCGTCGACATCTTTAACTGGACGGCCGATGTGTGGCTCTAGCAAGGCGTCCAGGGTTGCAGGATCGCTGGTGACGCCCTTGTATAACTCATGGAAGTAGCCGGTATCGGCCTTGCCCATGTGGTTCTGAGCCCGAAAACGCGCTTCAGAATTGGTCGCGTCGTACCCAGACAATTGCCATTGATACAGCGCCTGTAATGCCAATTCCCTGGCGCGGTGGCGGGCCGCTGGTTTGATGTCAGTCATCAATTTGACCTAGCAATGAAACCATCTCCATGGCCGTCATGGCGGCATCGGCACCCTTGTTGCCTGCTTTGGTGCCGGCACGTTCGATCGCTTGCTCGATCGAGTCGACGGTGAGCACACCGAATACCACCGGCACGCCGGTATCAAGACTGATACTCCCTAGCGCACTGGCCACGGGGCCTGAAACGTATTCAAAATGCGGCGTACCGCCACGGATCACTGCGCCAATGGCAATAACGGCGTCGTATTTGCCACTGTTAGCGAGGCTTTGGCAGACCAGGGGTAGCTCGTAGGCGCCGGGGGCTTTGGCGATGGTAATTTGGTCGCGCGCGACCCCATGACGCGTCAGGGCATCGATAGCGCCGGAGACCAGGGACTCCACCACAAATTCATTAAAGCGACCGACGGCGATCGCATACTGGCCTTGAACGTTCTTAAAATCGCCTTCGAGTGTTTGAATTGTACTCATTCGCTTTCCTGCTCCTTCCACTTCACGTACTCCACGACTTCCAGATCGAATCCAGAAATCGCCGGGAACTTCATGGGTGTGGATAATAATCGCATTTTACTGACACCGATATCCCGAAGTATCTGCGAGCCCGTTCCAATTCCGGTGTAAGGCACCACTCGGGTTGGCATGCCGGGCGCCTTGGCCGCCTCAAAGTAGTTGGCGAGCCGATCGCTTAGGCTTTCGTTCTCCCAAGTCTCCAGGACCACGATCACACCCGGACCGTCGTCTTCCTGCACGGCCTTCATCGAGGCTGACAGTGACCAGTTATTGACCGTACTGGGCTTGGCTTCTAACAAATCACGCACGGGGTCTGGCACATGCACCCGAGTCAACACCGGCTGATCGGGACTGGGCTGGCCTTTGACCAGGGCCAAATGCGTACCGCCTTGAATCTGATCACGGTAGGTGATGGCCTGGAACTCACCATAAACGGTTTCCAAAGTATCCTCACGCACTCGCTCGACGGTTTGTTCATTGACCACGCGATAATGAATCAGATCGGCAATGGTGCCGATTTTTAAGTTGTGCTTTTTGGCAAAGGTTTCGAGGTCGGGTCGACGAGCCATGGTCCCATCGTCATTCATAATCTCGACAATGACTGCCGCCGGAGCGACACCCGCCAGCCGGGTCAAATCACACCCAGCTTCGGTGTGACCGGCACGGGTCAACACGCCCCCATCCTGCGCCTTCAGCGGAAAAATGTGCCCTGGCTGAACCAGATCATTGGGTTGAGCGTTGGGTGCGACGGCCGCTTGAACTGTACGTGCACGATCCGCAGCGCTGATGCCCGTGGTCACACCTTCGGCCGCTTCGATACTCAGGGTAAAGTTGGTGCCATGGCCGGATTGGTTATCACCCACCATCAACCCCAAGTGCAACTGTTCGCAGCGTTCGCGGGTTAAAGTCAGGCAGATTAATCCGCGCCCTTCCTTAGCCATGAAATTGATGTCTTCCGGACGGCAGTGACTGGCACTCATAATCAGATCGCCTTCGTTTTCGCGATCTTCGTCGTCCATCAAGATGACCATTTTGCCCATCCGAATATCGTCGATGAGCTCTTGGGTGCTATTCAGTTCCATGGGACTCCACAGTGTATTCAAATCGTTGATCCACACCGATCTGTCGGTGCGATTCCAGTGTCAAACGCCAAGCCTTCGACAAAGCCGTCAATCCAGGGGTGTGCATTAAAGGCCGAGTTTCACTGCCCATCAAGAGGGGCGCCTGAAAAATGACCAATCGATCGACACAACCGCTTTGCATCCAAGCGCCGGCCAATCGCGGACCGGCCTCGACCAGCACTTCATTTACTCCTCGCTGAGCCAGTTGTGTCAACAGTGCTTCGGGGGTCACCCGAGCCAGTTCAAGCGTTTCCACCCCAGCCGTGAGCAGAGAGTTTACCTTAGTTTCTGGGCCAGGCTCATGCACCACGAGTTTAGGACCCGCCGCACTGGCCCATTGGCCTTGCGGAGGTGTAAGGGCCTGGCGATCCATGACGACTCGAAGCGGTTGGTCCTGTGTACCCAGCGGCGCCGGATCTAAATCGCATTCCGTCCAGCGAACATTCAGCGAGGGGTCATCGGCCAACAGCGTGCCAATACCACTGACGATAGCACCCGACTGGGCGCGCATCCGTTGGACATCTTTTCTAGCTTCGGGCCCCGTGATCCATTTGGATTCCCCGCTCTTCATGGCCGTCGCGCCATCCAGTGAGCAGGCAAGTTTCACCGTCACCCACGGCAAGCCACCTTGAATCCTTCGAATAAAACCCGGGTTCAGCGACTCAGCCGGGGCGGTCATTAAACCGCAATCCACTTGAATCCCTGCGGCTTGCAAGCGTTGAACGCCCTGCTGATTGACCTGAGGGTTCGGATCGATACTGGCCACCACTACCCGGCGAATTCCGGCCGCGATAATGGCATCCACACAGGGCGGCGTTTTCCCGTGATGATTACAGGGCTCGAGGGTAACGTACAGGGTTGCACCCTGAGCCTGCTCACCGGCTTGGCCCAACGCCATCACTTCGGCATGAGACTGGCCAGGCGGCTGCGTCGCGCCAGTCCCCACGACCGAATCGGCCTGCACCACGACAGCGCCCACGCGAGGGTTTTCGCGAGTCAGGTGTCGTACCGACTTGGCTGCCTGTATGGCTCGAGCCATGTGATGATGATCGGCCTGGTTGAACACTATTCGTTGGCCTCGTTGACCGCGCTGACGAAATCGGCCACGTCCTCAAAGGATTTGTAAACACTGGCAAAACGCACGTAAGCCACGGCATCCAGTGTTTTTAATTCGCTCATAACGATTTCACCGACTCGCTGGCTTTGCACTTCACGCTCGCTGGTGGCCTGCAGTCGACGCTTCACTCGGTCGATCAACATTTCAACCTGCTCACTGCTGACCGGCCGCTTCTCCAGAGCACGATCGATGCCGCGGCGCACCTTGCCCTCGTCAAAACTCTCTCGGGCTTTATCGCTTTTGATGATCTTAGGCAGTTGAACCTCGACCGTCTCAAAGGTCGTAAAGCGCGTGCCGCAGTCCTGACAAGAGCGGCGACGTTTGACCTGGCTGCCGTCAGCAATCAGTCGCGAGTCAATGACCTTGGTTTCAGGGTTTGAACAAAACGGGCAACGCATAATTAGGTCCTTTGACGAAGCGCTTCGTACAGCAAAATGCCAGTCGCCACTGATACGTTCAAGCTGGATACCGCACCCAGCATTGGAATCGCAACCAGTTGGTCACAGGCCTCCCGCACGGACTTACGAATGCCCTTGCCTTCGCTGCCCATCACCAGCACTCGGGCACCCGTCAGATCAGCCTGCGTCATGCTAACCGCATCTGCTTCGCCGGCGGCACCACTGACCCAGTAACCCTCCTTTCTGAGCTTTTCCAAGGTGCGCTTAAGGTTTGTCACTTGCACCAATGGTACGAGTTCAGCAGCGCCACAAGCTGTTTTTCGGGCTGCGCTATTGAGCGCCGCGCTGTTGTCCTTGGGCTGAATCACCACGTCCACACCAGCGGCCTCGGCCGTACGCAAAATAGCCCCCAAATTACGCGGATCCGTGACTCCGTCCAGCGCCAGCACCAACGGGTTAGCGTGGGTCAGATGCTCGGTAAGCGCGCCTTCGGGCAGTACGCTGGAAGCCTCGGCTAGCGCCGCGACGCCTTGGTGTGCGACCGCATCATCAAATTTGATCGTTTTAAAAAACTGTTCTTTGGGCAAGACGTTGAGTTTGATACCGGAATTTTGCAATGCCTCCAAACGAGCAGGCGCCAGCGAATCCAGTGCGTAAAGCGCCTGGATCCGCTTCGGATAACGCTGGATCAGGGCATTGACGGCATGCCATCCAACCAAAGTTTCAATCACCGGCGGCGTCCTTTTTTCTTTTGCTTCTTTTGTTTCTTTAACACGTCTTTAAGGGTCTTCTTTTTCGGTTTAGCACCCAACAAGGCGAAATCGATTCGTCGGGTCTCCATATCTACCCGGGCCACCTGCACCTGCAAGGAATCTGCCAGGCGGAATGTGAGTCCGGTCTTATCGCCACGCATGGTGTGGCTGACGGCATCGTGTGTGTAGTAATCACTGGGCAAGGCCGTAACGTGCACCATGCCCTCGACAAACAGCTCGTCCAGCGTGACAAACAAACCGAAAGGCGCAACTCCAGTCACGGTTCCTTGATACATATTCCCCAAGCGCTGAGTCATAAAACGACATTTCAGCCAAGCGTTAACGTCTCTGCTCGCGTCGTCCGCACGGCGTTCACAGTTCGAGCAATGCTCACCTAAGCTATGTAAGCGGTCTAGATCGTATGGATACTGCTTAGGATCCTTTCTAAGGATCGCTTTCAGTGCCCGGTGGACCATAAGATCGGGATATCGACGAATCGGGCTGGTGAAATGCGTATAGGCCTCATAGCCCAGACCGAAATGCCCACCCTTTTCATCGGGCTCGTAGCGCGCTTGGGACATAGCGCGTAGCAACAATACTTGAATCAAGCCCTCGTCCGTCCGACCCCGGGCCTGCTCCATCACGCGCTGAAAGTCCTCGGGCGTGGGCTCTTCACCGCCTAATAACTGCAACCCCAGGGGTGCGAGCGCCGCCCGGGTGGCTTCCAGCTTATCGACAGGCGGTCCAAGGTGAACCCGATAGAGAGCGGGCGTCTTGTGACGAATCAGGAACTTGGCTGCTGCCACATTGGCCAGCAACATGCATTCCTCAATCAGTTTATGCGAATCGCCCCGCCACCGCGGCGCGATGCCTTGAATATGGCCCTGCTCGTCCATTTGGAACATGGGTTCTGGCGCTTCAAACTCGATGGCCCCTCGTTCAGCACGCGTTAATTTCAATGCCTGATAAAGGGAATATAGGTCGGTGATATTGCTTTGAACTGCAGCGCCGCCGGGCAAATCGGCAAATTTTTCGCCGTTATCAAGTGCGGCATTAACCTGGTTATAGGTCAGACGAGCATGAGACCTGAACACCCCTTCGTGAAAATTGAATTTTGATAATTTCCCGTCTTTTGTGACGTTAATCTCGGCCACCATGGCCAGCCGGTCAACATCGGGATTCAGAGAACACAGCCCATTGGATAAGGCCTCAGGCAGCATGGGAATGACCTGCCTTGGAAAATACACACTGGTGGCACGTTCAAGTGCTTCAGTATCCAGTTGCATACCTGGCTTTACGTATTCCGCAACATCGGCAATCGCCACCCATAGCTTCCAGCCGCCGGTCGAGGAACGCTGGGCATAGACCGCGTCATCAAAGTCTCGCGCATCTTCGCCATCAATCGTGACGAAAGGTAAGTCGCGCAGGTCTTTGCGCTGCTGAGCGATTGAACCATCAATTGAGTCGCCATAGTCCGCTGCCTGAGCTAAGGCTGTCTGCGAGAACTCATGCGGCAAGTCATGCGTTCCGACGGCCACAGCAATCTCGATGCCTGGATCATCGTCATGCCCAATCACCTGAACAATTCGGCCGGTCGGGCTGGCATGTTTGCTGGGCTGAGTCGTCAGCGTGACAGAAACGTACTGCCCTACTTCGGCCCCAGCCGTTTGATCCGGATGAATCACAACCGGGTGGACCAACTTACGGTTGCGGGGCTCGACGACCCAAACCCCGTCATAACGGCGCAATTGGCCCACTAACGAATCGTGCGCCCGATCGGTCACCTCGACAATCTTCGCCTCGAGATCGCCTCGTCCACGGAACTGCATGGCTCTAACCAGGACTCGATCCCCGTCATAGACTTTCATGGCCTGCTTATCGTGGACGAATAAGTCTTTCTTGCCGTCGTCGCGGATCACAAATCCGTATCCGTCGGGATGCGCACTAAATCGCCCCGCAATCAAATCTGTTCGGTCGACCAACAAAAACCGATCGGCGCGATCTCGAGTGATTTGACCGTCGCGACACATCGCCATCAATCGACGCTGCAGCGCCTCCTGCTGCTCGGACGATAAATTGATGGCCTTTGCAATCGCATCAAAATCAAGCGGCGTACCGGCTTGGGTCAAGATTTCAATGAGGTATTCACGGGATGCGATTGGACGCTCGTAGAGTTCGGACTCGCGGTCCTTGAAGGGATCTGTCATGGCCGGATTCTATCACGCAGCCGACGGAGCTGCTGTGAGTTTATCGCAGGCAAAAAAAACCCCGACCTTAGCCGGGGCTTTTAGCAAGCACGCTGTTAATGATTCAGGATCTGGCTCAAGAACAACTGAGTACGCTCGTTCTGAGGATTATTAAAGAATTCCTCTGGCTCGTTCTGTTCGATGATTTCACCACCGTCCATAAAGATGACTCGGTCCGCCACTTTGCGGGCAAAACCCATCTCGTGTGTAACGCACAACATGGTCATGCCCTCTTCGGCCAGGGTCACCATCACGTCCAGCACTTCGGCGATCATTTCAGGGTCCAACGCAGAGGTTGGCTCGTCGAACAGCATAATGTTGGGCTTCATGCACAAAGACCGTGCAATCGCTACACGCTGCTGCTGACCACCAGATAACTGACCCGGGTACTTGTCCGCCTGCTCTGGAATCTTGACTCGCTCTAGATAGTGCATCGCCAGCTCTTCGGCTTCTTTCTTAGGCGTTTTACGCACCCAAATCGGAGCCAGCGTCAAGTTATCCAGGATGGTCAAATGCGGGAACAAGTTGAAGTGCTGGAAACACATACCGACTTCACGGCGGACTTCTTCGATGTTCTTGACGTCACTGGTCAGCTCGGTGTCTTCAATGATGATTTGACCCTGCTGATGCTCTTCCAAACGGTTAATACAGCGGATCATTGTTGACTTGCCTGACCCTGAAGGGCCACAAATCACAATGCGCTCGCCGCGCTTAACTTCCAAATTGATATCTTTAAGTACGTGGAAGTCACCGTACCACTTGTGCATACCGATCAGACGGATGACAGTCTCGTCTGACATCTGGCGCATTTGTTCGCTCATACGAACCTCCAATTACTTATGCCCGGTATCCAGCGCACGCTCTAAGCGCTGGCTGTACCGCGACATACCAAAACAGAAAACAAAGAATCCAAA
>JAAXJV010000220.1 GCA_012269655.1 Pseudomonadales bacterium | reverse complement strand
CCTAATCGGGATAAACCGACATCGGGGCCTTCTAAGAGACCGTCAACCTGCTCGGCCACTCGACTGGCAAGAATCATGGCTGGTTATACCGCGCCAACAAATCATCGCTGTAGTTTACGTTGGCACGCCCCCAGACCACGGCGTCTGCTCGGACCACCAAATCCAGATTGTTTTCATCAGCGATTTCTATGACCAGGCGCTCTAAAATAGGTAACTGCTCAGTCAAGAATTCATTTTCCCACTGAGTCAATTGCTCCTGCGCTTGCTGTTGCAACTGATTGATTTGAATCGTTACATCACGCCGGGCGCTCTGATCGTCTTCTGGTAGCGCCCGAAGCGAATCAATCAGGCGCTGTATGTCAGCCTCAACTGGGGCCAATTCGGCTTGCCATTGCGCACGCGCTTTTTTTGCCTGAGCGGACGAGGCTAGCACCGCCTCGACATCGATTACGCCAACACTGGCTGCCAGGGCCATGTGGCTCCAGCAGGCTATAGTCAGCAGTAACAGTCGCATTACAAGCCTGTGCCGATTGAGAACTGAAAGGTTTCAGTCTTGTCGCCGGTTTCACTCTGGATAGGCTCAGCCCAGCTAAAGGTTAACGGACCGATCGCCGTCATCCAGGTAAAGCCAACGCCCACACTGGCCCGAAGATCATCCAATTCGATGTCGTTTTCTGTGTCGTAGACCTGACCGACGTCAAGGAACGCTGACAGGCGGTTCGAACGAGGGTCATCCAAAAACGGCGCCGCCATTTGGTAGTCGACGCCACCGATTATCAAAGCGTTGCCGCCGAAAGGTTCGACCTTAGATCCGCCCACAGACTTTGGCCCCAGACTGTTCGCCTTGAAGCCACGAACACTGCGTTCACCGCCGGCAAAGTAGTTACGGAAAAACGGCATTTTATCTAGGTCACCAAACCCGTCGCCGTAGGCCAGTCGGCTTCGAATTCGAATGGCTGACTCTTCGCCCATCTCAAAGAATTTTTCACCTCGATATCCCAGGGTGTAATAAGTCAAATCCGAACCGGGTGCAGATAGACCCAAGTCAACTCGCTGGAAAGACCCTGAGGTGGCAAACCGTCCTCGGTTAAGCGTAGAGCGTTGCCAAAAGGTCGACGCTTCCAGTTCGAGGAACGAGGTTTCACCATCGACGTCAGCCGAAAAATCTTGGATCTGCTGCACGGTGTTTGAGGTTCCCACCGTCAAATCTGTTTGGCGAATACCGGCGGTAAAACCCACACGCTGGTTTTCATCAATCGGGTAACCGAATCCTAGACTGAAGCCCGTTTCGTCCAACTGGTAGCTGGTCGAGCCTTGCTCTTTAAAGTCGGTTTCGCTGAAAAACGCGCTGATGCTACGACTGACGCCATCCACCGTGTAGAAGGGGTCAAAGAATGAGAAGTTAAGCTGTGTCACCGAATCGGATTTGTTGACCGACACACTGACATTGTTACCTGTGCCCAAGAAGTTATCTTGACTTAATGAGACACCAAACACAGCACCGGAGGACTGCGAGTAGCCAACGCTGGCACTAAAGCTACCGGTCGCTTGCTCTTCAATCTCCATCTCCAAGTCCACCTGATCCGGCGATCCCGGAACCGGCTTAAAGCGAGGTGTGACACGAGCGAAGTAGCCCAACTGCTGCAATCGACGTCGTGATCGTTCGACCTTGCTGGTGTCCGCCAGCGCCCCTTCCATCTGAACCATGCTGCGACGGAGCACGCTGTCGGTGGTCACCAAGTTACCTTTGAAATCGATCCGGCGGACGTAAGTTTGCAGTTCAGGTGTAATCAGATAGGTGATGTCGACCTGCTTTGCTTGCGGGTCAAATTCTGGGATCTCTTGGACCTGCGCTTGGGTATAACCTGAGTTACCCATAATGTCCTGAAGCGCCTCGACGTCATCGGTCAAGCCGGTACGTGTAAAGGTCTCGCCCGGCTTTACTGTGATCGCCTGTTCCAGTCCAACAATGGTATCGGGCAGGTTACCGGCGATTTTTACCTCGCCAATTTGGTATTTCGGCCCTTCTTGGATACGCAGTGCCAGATAAACTTTGCTGGTACTGGGATCAAACTGGACGCTAGGAGTATCAATCTCGACTTGGGCGTAGCCATTATTCAGATACAACGAGCGAAGGCGCTCAACATCGCCACGTAATTTTTGCTGGTTGTAACGATCTGATTTTGTAAAGAAGGTCCAAAACCCGCGTTCTTTGAGCTCCATTTCATCGGTCAAGTCATCACGCTCAAAGGCGGAATTGCCAAAGAACTGAATTTGCCCAATACGTGCAATGGCACCCTCAGCCACCTGAACTTCAATACCCACCCGGTTGTCCGGCAACTCGACCTGGCGACTTTCAACACGGGCGTCATAGCGGCCCTGATTTTCGTATTCTCGCTGCAGCGACTTGGCCAAATTATCCAGCGCAGATTGGTTTATCACCTCACCTTCACGCAGACCCAGCCCGTCCATCACGTCACGAATGGCCTCGTCTGGAATCAGATCATTGCCCTCGATCAGGATACGAGCAATGGCCGGGCGTTCTTGCAATTCGACCCGCAACACATCCCCTTCGCGGGAAAGCTCAACTGACTTAAAAAATCCGAGCTCAAATAAGTCGCGAATGGTCTGGGCGCCGATTGCTTGGGTGTACTCATCACCGGCTTGAACCGGCAGAGTGGATAGAATGCGTTCTGCACTGACGCGCTTTAAGCCT
>JAAXJV010000306.1 GCA_012269655.1 Pseudomonadales bacterium | reverse complement strand
ACCGTAGGCCCTGCATCGTGCCGAAAGCCCTCACGTTCAAAGACTTGGGCACGCCCGCCTAAAGACTCACACCGTTCGAGCAAGCTAACTTGATAGCCTTGAGCCCGCAGACGCAAGGCACTCGCCATTCCACCAAAGCCACCACCGACAACAATGGCGCGCATTAAGCGGCCTCGCTTAACTCAGGGAAACGCTCACGCAGCCATTGTGCCAAGCCAACGATGGCTTTCTGAACCGGAGCAGGCCCTGCAGCACCGAGAGCCAAGGCGTTGGCAACGTGCTGATTGAAGGCTTTAGCCAGTTCCATTTCGGCCAGTTGGCCATGCTCTTCCGTCAACACCCAAAAACCGTTCAAGTGCTTGTCGTGATCTTGCATTCGATCTTCCCAATCGTCGGCCAGTTGATAACCGATCCCGATGGATTCGGCTGCTTTCTGAACTCGATCGATCGAGTCAACGTTGGTGCCAGCACATATCATTGGAAGCACAAAAGGCAGTGCCAGCAAGGGTCCCGACTTCTGGCGGATCACCTGCTCGTAGGTGGCATAACTCACACCGTTAATCCGCGTGCAGTCCAAAGCCTGGCCGGCGGACATTCTCGACACCGCTCGACTGGCCGCTCGAATCAGGGCCGGCAGAACGGTCGGGTTTGAAAATTCAGAGAGTTGCTCGAAGGCTTCTGCAATCAGTGCATCACCTAAGCAGATGGCGACCGCGCCGCCGTGTTCTGACCAAACCGCCTGCTGCCCACGGCGCTGGGCATCTTGGTCTTGTAAGTCGTCGTGCACCAAGGAAGCTTGGTGCAAAGTTTCTACCGCGCTGGCTAAACACACCGCGTCGGCTTGTGAGAGTCCCAGACCGATAGATAGGTCCAGTGTTAACGCAGCACGCTTTCGACCACCACCGGCGGCCAATGCCTGCCGATTTATAGAATTTAGGCTGGGTTCGTCAGCCAATGCCATGGGAGCCAAGCTATTTAGCTGTTGCTCAACCTGAGGCAATAAAGTGGTAGAGGGACTGTTCATCGCTGCGCTCCGAAAGTTTGGAAAGCTGTGGGCGGACTAGCCGCCCACAGACGATGCATTAGGCGGCTTGTGCGCTGCCCTTGCTTTCAGTAGTCGCTGCGTACCAGATCAACAGACCGAATGCGATCTTGTTAACTACGTCAGCCAGGTTGTACACGATGTTCAACGCTTGGCTAGCGGCCGCAGTGGTTACGCCTGCGTCATCGACGTAGACGAAGTAGCCCAGCACGTAACCTAAGGGGTAGATTGCCCAACCGACAGTCACAACCCAACGCATGGTGCTGAATGAGCTCTGTACAGCCGGAGGCGCTTCGTTAGCTGCCATCTTGCTGGCTTCACCCGCGAAGATTTCATACAGAATGTAGAACCAGCCCGCCATACCGATGACGAAGCCAAGCGTGACATTCATGTAGCCGGCTTCACCCATGTAACCGGGTACCAACATGACCAATGTACCGATCATCAGGCGCCAGAAGATTCCACCCGGCGCATTACCGATCGCGCGCAAGATCAAGAAGAACTCGATCATCAGCAACGGTACAGTCAACAGCCAATCGATGTAGCGATATACAGTGGGTGTTTCGCCAGTAGCGACCCAGACGTCACGCATGTAGAAGTAGTGTACGGCTGCGATGAAGGTCACCAAGCCAGATACTACCAGTGAGGTTTTCCACTTACCGTCGACAGATTGAGTTTCCCACAGGAAGAACACAGTTGACGCCATCAGCGCCATTGAGATCAACCAGAATGAGATACCAACGAAGTCGTCAGAAGCGAGGTTTTCAGCAGCCTGTGCACTCAAAGGTGCTGCCGCAAGCGCCATTGCCGAGAACGACAAGGCAAGGTTTTTGATTTTCATTTTTGGCCTCCAGGGCACTGATTTTTATATCTTTTGTTCAGTCCATGATGGAGGAGTGTCCTTAAAAAAGGACACCACAGCTTCGTGCTGTGTAAGTAACATACCATCTTTTCTGTCTATGACAAAACATGAACACAAGAAATAATTTCATCTCTCGAGGCGTTTAATTTCGCGGCCTGCAGCCCAATAACCCCTCAAACCGAGACTAAAGTCGCAATAAATAATTAACGCAGGGGCAAGACATGGGGATTTACAACCACTGGGCACTGATGGCGGCGACCGGCGTAGGGCTCCTCGCTTTGACCTTTAACTTGTATGAGCAGGGCTGGGGCACACACCACTGGCTTTATCTGGTTCTCGCCCCACTGTGGGTGTATTTCATCGTCGAGCTCTATCGAACGGACTGGGACAATCAGGATTGATAGGAAAACGCCGGATGAAAGAAATTTATTCACCCCAGTTCACAATTAGTCAAAGTCAAACTTAAATCCGCTCATAGTCGTGCTATACCAATAACTCGAGCCACGATGGCTCAGGGATACAGGATTCGCACGATGCCAATTTTAAATCATTGGGCTTTGATGGCCTTCACTGCAGTTGCTTTGATGTTCATGCTGATTGGACTACGGGAACAAGGCTGGCAAACCTACCACTGGCTACTGGCACTGATGGTGCCGATTTGGATTTATCTGATTAGGCGGCTTTATCAAACCGATTGGGACGATCAGGCCTGAGCACGAAATCGGCTGAACATCTGTAGAAAAATCACGGCGCAACTCGCCCCTGAAACATTGGCAATCACGTCTTCCCAGGCAAACACGCGCGTGGGTTGAAG
>JAAXJV010000126.1 GCA_012269655.1 Pseudomonadales bacterium | reverse complement strand
CTCAAGGTTCCAGCCAAACCCTCGGGCGTCTTCGAATTGATGGGCGTACTCACTGGCGTACACATAAAGCTTTTTGGGCACACACCCAACATTGACGCAGGTCCCGCCCATGTATCGATCTTCCGCAATCGCGACTTTTGCGCCGGTCGCAGCCGCCATACGAGCTGCCCGGACCCCGCCCGATCCGGCACCGATTACAAACAGATCATAGTGTTTCATGAGCATCCTTATAACGATAAGAGTTAGGGCGCTATTAAACGCCCTACCCCCTCAGAATGCTATCGACCAAAGCTATTAACTTGATCAGACATCCAATAGGAACTGGCGCGCCTGGCCGGGCCAATCATCGCGTTTGATACGTCCGTTGAAACGCACGACGTCGCGCTCGAGCTGGGTGATGGCTTCGTCGGATAACTCGGCTATCTGGGCGAACCGGGTCACACCGGCCTGATTCAGCTTTTTTGCCAATTTTGGCCCCACTCCAGATATACGGGTCAAATCGTCGACGGTTTCACCTTGGTCAAGCACGACCAGGTGTGATTCGGTGGGAGACATTACCTTAGTTTGCGCTGTCGGCTTCACGTTAGTTGGCTCTGTCGACTTTTTCCGAGGCGTCATCCAAGTCTTGGGCTGCTGAACGAAAAAGTCAGCCCATTGCGCCCAATGTTCAAAAGGGAGCAGTGTTAACGCCAAAGATTGGTCGGCAATCGCTTGAACATTTTTTTGCATGGGAGATCGCTCCTTTAGAGGTTATGTTGCACCGCAAAATATCACTCTGATTTGTGCGTTGCAACATTTAAGAGTTCGACTTTTCCCACTGCGTTATTTACGTATACTCAAGTGATGGACGAAATTAAATCGCGCAGTCACTGCGAGCAATGTGCATTAGGACGGCACTGCTTCACCGAGACACAGAGCCATAAAGCGTTTCGGGCGATGGTAAGTGGGCATCAGCATTACAATGCCAACCAGGTTATTTACAGTGAAGGCTCGGCTACGCGATATGTCGCCGTGGTGCAATCTGGCGCCGTTAAATTGGTGCGCAATGATCAGGTTATCGGTTTTGCCTTACCGGGTGACTACGTCGGTCTCGCATGCCTCTATGAGGATATTCAACACGATTCAGCCATCGCGTTAGAAAGAACTCGAGTGTGTCAGCTTTCAACAGAGAATGACCTGATTGGGCACCCTGAAGCCGCGCGTCTTTTGGCCGGTCAAATGAATCAGCAAAGATGGCACACCGGGCTTGCGCAAAAATCTGCGACTGCAAGGCTAGCGAGTTATTTGCTGAGATTGTCAGAACATCAAAAGCGCCGTGGCTTATCAGAAACTCATCTGACCTTGCCATTATCCAGAACAGATACCGCTAACTTACTGGGTCTGGCTCTGGAGACCACCAGTCGCCTGTTAAGCAAGATGCGCAGTGAAAACTTGATACAGCTCAATGGTAGGGCCGTTGAACTCTCGGATCTCGCAGCGCTTGCTGAATTAGAAGCGGATTCGACTCTGCCAAATGCTAGGGCAATCTAGGCGGATCTAATTCCAAATAAAGCGACATGCGAAACAGGTCCGCCAACGAACTCGCTTCCATTTTTTCCATGACCCGAGCTCGATGAATTTCAACGGTCCGCTGACTCACGCCCAATTCAAGGCCCATGACTTTGTTGGCTTTACCTTCGACCAACAGAGCGATCACGTCACGTTCGCGCGGCGTCAACCGATCATAACGCTGTTGAGCAATCGTGGCTTCCGTGTAAGACACCACCGCTTGGTTGGCCTCTTCCAGCGCTTTAGAGACTGTTTCTCGAAGTTCGATCGGATTGATCGGTTTTAGCAAGTAATGAAATGCGCCCGCCCGCATTGCACGAACCGCGTTTTCAACATCATCCAGCGCGGTTACAAAAATAATGGGCTGGTTGCAACCCTACTCGTTTAACGAGTGCTGCACTTCGATGCCATCAATCTACGGCATACGTATATCCAAAACAACGCAGCACAGCTCGTCCGGCCGAATGGCTTTTAGAAACTCCCGACCGCAAGAGAAAGCCCGCACCTCAACATCAAGCTCGGCCAAATTTTCGCTGACCTGCGCTAACACGCACTCGTCGTCGTCGACGACATAAACAATCTGTTGCGTTTGATTCATCACGCGCTTAGCACCATAGTTGAGTTGTGACGAGTATAACGGAATCTAAACCTGTGCAAAGGCCAACTTTCTTGACCCTCCAAACGCTGGGTGCTGCCAACGACAACTTGGTTAAACAAGCCATCCTGGTGATGATTGGCTTTGGGTTGATTCACTACCCGGGTCCGGCCAGTCTGTGGACCAACGCGGCCTCGGGCTTATTCATTTTGCCCTTTTTGCTGTTATCGACCTGGGCGGGACGATGGGTTGCTCAACATGATCTGCGCGCAGTCATGATCCGAGTAAAAACCTTAGAAATTGGCTGTGCCGTTTTGGCCTGTGCTGGCTTGCTGTTGGCCG
The DNA here is from genome assembly GCA_012269655.1 of Pseudomonadales bacterium. Classification (GTDB taxonomy): domain Bacteria; phylum Pseudomonadota; class Gammaproteobacteria; order Pseudomonadales; family Litorivicinaceae; genus Litorivicinus. Next base: position 248 of record JAAXJV010000126.1, on the reverse strand, counting down.
ATGTTTATTTGCTACTGTGTGCACTCACATTACTGGGCGTACAAAGCGCATATTTTGGACCCGCAAAATTCAGTTGGCCGGCGCGCACCGAGTCCAGCGAGGATCTGCCCAAGGTGACCGGAAGCATCGAGGCACTGACTTTCTTGGCCATCCTATTGGGCAGCTTGATCGGCGGTGCGATGGTAGAAAACAGATTGGGATTGACGATTTTAGTCATGACCGCTGCCATCCTAGGTCTCGTATGCGCA
>JAAXJV010000171.1 GCA_012269655.1 Pseudomonadales bacterium | reverse complement strand
GGGAAGCCAGAAAGCAAGAAGAAGATCAGCGTGCCGAACATGACCGGCGCTAGGTTGGCTTGTAGGAAGGCTTCCATTACTTGCGCTCCTCAGTGTCGATGTCCATGTCCATATCTGCATGCCCGCCGTGGGCCAATGCGTCTTCGCCAACGCCCTTCAAAAAGGCAATACGTTTCATCAATTCACTAAACGCCTGCAAAAAAAGCAGACCAAACCCGAGGGGGACTAACATCCGAAGCGGCCAACGAATTAGTCCGCCTGCGTTTTGGCTGTATTCCATGTTCTCAACCGACTCCCAGAAGTTTGGAATGGCTTCTAAACAGATGTAGAGGGTGACCGGCATAACAAAAATGATCATGCCCCAGGCGTCGATCAAGTTACGGGTCCGCGCGGTTAACCGTGAGCTGATCAAATCGATGCGAACGTGCTCGTTGCGCTTAAGTGTGTAGGCAGCTGCCAGCATGTACACCGCAGCATAGAAATACCACTGCAGCTCTAGCCAAGCATTTGAAGCCATGCCTAAGGCGTATCGAGAGGTGGCGTTACCGGCACTAACCAGCACCGAGCCGAGGATCAACCATTTAATCCATTTACCAACAAACTCGTTGAGCGCATCAATGCCCCGAGAGGCGCGCATCAATTGTTCAAACATGGGGTTCTCCGAATTTTCGTTCTTGTTAGTCCGGGTAATCTCTAGAGACTAACAGCCTTGCCGTCCAATGGGCAGAACTAAAAAAGCGGACGAATACTGCCTTTTGAACAGCGCGTTTGCAAATTTTTGGGTCATTGGTCTGACCAATTGGTGAAATTTGTGCGACTTTAGTAGAGATGTGCTAGCGTCTATGTTCGGCTTTGTGCAGACTCAGCCGAGTTGGATACAAAGGGATTGCAAAACGTATCTGGCTTAGTAAGACTCCGGAGGTTGGCCAGAAACGGCTGACACGGTAGGCCTAACAATTATTATTACTAGATAGGAATGATCATGACTAAAAGACGTGATTTTATCGCTGCTGCTGCTCTAGCAGGCGCGGTCGCTGCTCCTGCGATGGCTGATGGCCACGCGCTTCCCGAACTGAACTGGCGTCTGGCAACTTCAGTACCGCCTACAATTGAATTCTACGAAGGCGCTGTGACTTTCGCTGAAGAAGTTGAGCGTATGACCAACGGCAAATTCAAGATCCGTGTATTCGCGGGTGGTGAATTGGTTCCCGCGTTTGGTGTATTCGACGCAGTATCTGACGGCACGGTCGAAATGGGCCACACCGCTTCTTACTACTATTTCGGTAAGAACGAAGCGTACGCGTTGGACACCACCGTGCCTTTCGGCATGAACTACCGTCAGTTCCAGGCATGGTGGAACTACGGAAACGGTAAGAGCCTGATCCAAGACTTGTTTGCTGGCGCCAACATCGTACCTTTCCCCGCGGGTAACACCGGTGTTCAGATGGGCGGTTGGTTCAACAAAGAAATCAAGAGCCTAGCTGACCTAGATGGCGTGAAAATGCGTATTGGTGGTATGGGCGGTAAGATCATCGAGAAGCTGGGCGTTGTACCTCAGTCAGTTCCCGGTGCAGACATCTACCCCTCACTGGAAAAAGGCACCATCGACGCGGCTGAGTGGATCGGTCCTCACGACGACATGAAGCTGGGCTTCAACCAGGTTGCTGAGTACTACTACACTCCTGGCTGGTGGGAAGCAGGTCCGAACCTGTCTGTTTACATCAACAAAGAGAAGTTTGACGCTCTGCCTGTTGAATACCAGAACATCATCGAAGCGGCTGCGACTCGCGCCAACGTTGATATGATGGCTTCTTACGACGCTAAGAACCCTGTGGCTCTGAAGCAGTTGATTGCTGGCGGCACCAAGCTGCGTGCGTTCCCTCGTGACGTCCTAGAAGCAGCCTATGCGGCGGCTCAGCAGACTTACGACGAGTTGCGTGCGTCTAACCCTGACTTCAAGCGTATCTACGACGATATGGTTGCTTTCCAGAAAGACCAGAACCTATGGGCTGGTGTTGCTGAAGGCCGTCAGGACGCGTTCATGCAAAGCATCTCTCGCTAATCTGATTAGCTAAGAGAACTAAAGAGGGGGGGCTTCGGCTCCCCTTTTTTATGTCTGAATGTAAAGTTTGTTAACACACCTTGAGTATTGGCTTTAGGGCTTATACCTTAGTCGTATGCAAATGGTCGATCCCTACCGATTTGCAGAGCTTCTTCATAGTGAATACATTCTTTAGGCGCCAGTCGGCGCCTTTTTTTATGGATGAGTTTTATGGAAACCTGGGCCGTTGCGATTACGCTATTTTTGATCATGGATCCGCTGGGCAACATCCCGGTGTTTTTGTCCGTGTTGCAAAACGTCCCAGAGTCCAGACGGCTGAAAGTTCTGGCTCGGGAGTTACTGATCGCCTTGGTGATTATGTTGGGCTTCTTATTCTCTGGCCCTGCGCTACTAAAAGCACTCAGCCTATCCCGCGAGGCAGTCTCGATCGGTGGTGGTCTGGTATTGATGATCATTGCGATTCGAATGATCTTCCCCTCTCGCGGCGGAGGGATGGGCGCGGATGAGGATGATTCCGAGCCGCTCGTGGTTCCTCTGGCGGTACCTATGATTGCGGGCCCTTCGGTCTTGGCGACCTTAGTCTTGATCGTCGAGACGGATCCGAACCGAGAGATTGATTGGTTGATGGCGTTGGGCGCGGCCTGGTTTGCCAGCGCTGTCATTCTGATGTGTTC
>JAAXJV010000141.1 GCA_012269655.1 Pseudomonadales bacterium | reverse complement strand
CAACGTGACCAATGGTGCCCACGTTTACGTGGGGCTTGGAACGTTCAAAGGTTTCCTTGGCCATCGCGCCAAACTCCTAATTTTTCAAATTAAACTTACGCCGATAGGGCGAACGCTCGGCGATCACCCTAAAGGAATAAATGGTGGGGAGGGCAGGATTCGAACCTACGAAGGCTGAGCCGGCAGATTTACAGTCTGCTCCCGTTGACCGCTTGGGTACCTCCCCGAAAGCGCGCGCATTGTGTGCCTGCCACCTAGTGGTGTCAAGGTATTTTCACAATGGAGCGAAAATGGTGCCGGCAGCAAGAATCGAACTCGCGACCTTCGCATTACAAGTGCGCTGCTCTACCTACTGAGCTATGCCGGCGTGGGCGCGAATACTAGGCAAAAGTTTGCCCTAGGGCAATACCTTTTTTAATCCATCGAGCACTAAATGCGAATGCAGTTGCACGCGACGCTCAATCAGTGGCGCAAGCCATTTGGCGTTACCGCCGCTGATATGAATTGCATCCAACGCTCCATGAGCCTGTTCAACGCGGCTGATGGCCTCCTTGATCAGGCCAACATGCCCTAGACGAAGCGCATGCTCGACACAGGTTTGGGTGTCTTTGCCCGGCCCCATCTGTGCATCAAACAAGCGCTTTGAGTGCGAGCGCACTCGAGCGGTGTAATCACCCAGGGCCTGACGCCCCAGATCGATTCCAGGCGCAATAAACCCACCCAGGTGCTCGCCTGCGGGCTCAACAAAGTCCAAGGTCAGCGCGGTCCCTGCACTGATCACGCAGATACGTTGGCCCGGCTGCCATACCGCCGCCAATCCCAACCAACGGTCTATGCCCATGGATTCAGGTTTTTTATAAGCCGGAGTCAGCCCATTCGGTAAAGCCTCGACGCGCGGCTGCTCAATCACAACACCCGGCCAGGCCATCTCGCAGCGCTGAATCCAAGTCTGGGTTAACTCATGCGACAACACCGAAGCCAAACGAACCCGCGCTACACCAAGCAAGTTAAAGCATGCTCTGTCGGCAAATGGCGCGACCCCCTGGCAATCACCGAATCGCCACTTCACTTGGGTGTTCCCCAAATCGCAATCAAGCGTCGGCACGGACACTGACTTCTCCTGAATGGACCACCTGAACACCCTGCTGGGTTTGTATCAGCAAGTTACCCGCCGTATCAATGCCGGCGGCGACACCCTGCATGACATTCTGCGCGCCGCTCGCCCGTACCGGCTGATCGGCCAATACATCCCAACGAGTGAACTGCGCCACCCAATCTTCTCGTGGTTTAAGCAATGCATCGGCCAGAGCTTTCGCCACTCGACCGGCCAACAACGAACGCGACACGGTATCGGGCAAGCCAACTTGGCGAAGGTCGGCATAAGGCTGATCAATTTGCACACCGGCCTTGGTTGGAGTTTTCAGATTCAAACCCAAACCCACGACGGCACGACAGTGTCCGGTCGGATCACCTTGAATTTCGACCAGAATTCCACCCACTTTATGGCCGGCCACCTGCAAATCGTTGGGCCACTTCAAGCCAACGCCTTTGACCCCGTGCTTGTGCAACACACTTGCCACGGCGCAACCCGCTCGAATGCTGGCACCCGCAGGCAAACCATCGGTGAAGGCCACGGCACAGCTCATGTACAGGTTATGCCCCCAAGGACTGACCCAACCGCGGCCTCGCCGCCCACGCCCTGAGGTTTGATGCTCGGCCATTAGGACTTGCAATTCTGGCCAGGGAGCCGACTGCGCCAGCGCTCGCTCGTTTGTACTGTCGATCGAATCAAATACTTTGACTTGGACGGCGGGGTAACTGCGGCGCAACGTGCTGGCCAAGCGCGACTCGCTGAGCCACTGCGCCCCACCGGGCATTCGATAGCCCCTGGACTGAACGGACTCAATTTCCACCCCCCGGGCGCGAGCAGCCTGAACTTGCAAATTGATCGCGGCACGAGATACGCCCAAGGCCTCGGCCAATTGAGGTCCTGTATGAAACTGGCCGTCCGCCAACAACTCTAATAATGGCGTCATGCCGACCCCTTGAGATTTCGAGCGTTAACCCTACCTATCGCAGCGTTCTCGTACAATCCCATGGAAGTGAGTCATGAAAGAAACGCTAGGTTTTCAGACCGAAGTTAAACAACTACTGCAATTAATGGTGCATTCGCTGTACTCCAACCGCGAAATCTTTCTACGTGAGTTGGTATCCAATGCCTCAGACGCCTGCGACAAGCTACGTTTCGCAGCCTTGGAAAATGATGCACTGTACGAAGGCCAGGCCGACCTGAACATCACGCTGTCCGCGGACAAAGACAGCAAACAGATTATTTTAAGTGACACCGGTATCGGCATGAATCGCGATGACGTGATCAACAACCTAGGCACCATCGCGAAATCCGGCACCGCGGAATTTCTTTCAAACCTGTCAGGCGACCAAAAGAAAGACAGTGCACTGATCGGCCAGTTCGGCGTCGGCTTTTATTCTGGCTTCATGGTGGCGGATGAAATGATCGTCGAAACTCGTAAAGCTGGCGATGCCCAAGGTGTCCGCTGGAGCTCAACCGGGGATGGACAATTCAGCGTCGAGGAAATTGACAAGCCGGATAGAGGCACTCGATTAATTCTAAAGCTGAAAGACGATGCATTGGAGTTTGCCGATGACTGGCGCCTGCGCAGTCTGATCACCAAGTACTCTGACCACATCCCGGTGGCGGTTCAGATGTTTAAGCGTGACGA
>JAAXJV010000203.1 GCA_012269655.1 Pseudomonadales bacterium | reverse complement strand
GTGTAAAGCCTTTTGATGGGGAATTCAGTGTAGGTCATACACCGATAGGCTGTAGCACTAGGGTACAGCGATCTCCGACCACCAGTCCCTGATTGTTACGTACCTTGGCTTTGATCGGGAGCAAATATGAGCCGCTAGACTTATCTGGGAAGACCGAAGTCAACCATTGATCACTTCCCAGCGTGACACGGACCTTGATCGTTCCAAAGCCCACTGTCGGTAACGAGCGAGTCATGAAACGTAATTCGTCGGCCGCTTCAATGGGTAAAGTCACGAAGACCCAGGGTACTTGGGTCGGTCGGGATTCCCATAGCTCGGCATCAAATCGAATGTCCATTCCGTGGATATTAACCAATCCTGCAATAAAAAAGGCGCCCCTAAGGACGCCTTATACACACACTGCTCGATTAACGAGAGCGGCGTTTGAGCTGCTGCAGCACACGCAAGCGGCCGGCGGCTTCCGCCAGCTCCATTTGCGCACGGCCGTAGTCGAATTCAGCAGATTGCTCTGCCATCTCCTTACGGACACGCTCTTGAGCTTCCAGAGCGGCTGCTTCGTCCAGGTCATGGGCGCGCAGTGCGGTATCCGCCAGTACAGTCACTGCACTGGGGACCACTTCTAGATAACCGCCAGAGACGTAAAACACGTCTTCCTCGCCGTTTTCCATCACTACACGGACCGGACCGGGCTGAAGACCGGTAATCAGGGGCGCGTGACCGGGGGTAATCCCCAGGTCACCTTCGGTGCCTGCTGCAATCAGCATGCTTACCGAGCCCTCGAAGATCGATTCCTCGGCGCTGACGACGTTACATTGCATAGTCTTCGCCATGGTAGACCTCCTTTACATGCTCTTCGCTTTCTCAAGCGCTTCGTCGATCGGACCGACCATGTAGAAGGCCTGCTCAGGTAGGTGATCGTATTCACCCGCCAAGATGCCTTTAAAGCCTGCAATGGTGTCAGCCAGTGAGCAGTACTTACCGGGTGCGCCGGTGAATACTTCTGCTACGAAGAAGGGCTGTGACAAGAAACGCTGAATCTTACGAGCGCGGTTTACGGTCTGCTTGTCTTCTTCAGACAATTCGTCCATACCCAAGATCGCAATGATGTCTTTCAGTTCCTTGTAGCGCTGCAGTACAGACTGCACGCCACGGGCCACTTCGTAGTGCTCTTGACCGATGATCAGAGGATCCAACTGACGTGATGTTGAGTCCAAGGGGTCTACCGCGGGGTAAATACCCAGCTCGGCAATCGAACGGCTCAATACGACAGTCGCGTCCAAGTGCGCAAAAGTGGTTGCAGGTGAAGGGTCGGTCAAGTCGTCCGCCGGTACGTATACCGCCTGGATCGAAGTGATCGAACCTGTCTTAGTCGATGTAATACGCTCCTGCAGTACACCCATCTCTTCAGCCAAGGTGGGCTGGTAGCCTACCGCTGAAGGCATACGGCCCAACAGTGCAGATACTTCGGTACCGGCTAGGGTGTAACGGTAGATGTTATCTACGAACAACAGTACGTCACGGCCTTCGTCACGGAACTGCTCAGCCATGGTTAGGCCCGTCAGTGCTACACGCAGACGGTTTCCTGGCGGCTCGTTCATCTGACCGTAAACCAAGGATACTTTGTCGATTACGTTTGAATCGGTCATCTCGTGATAGAAGTCGTTACCCTCACGAGTACGCTCACCTACACCAGCGAATACTGAGTAGCCCGAGTGCTCGATCGCGATGTTACGGATCAATTCCATCATGTTTACGGTTTTACCTACACCGGCACCACCGAACAGACCGACCTTACCACCCTTAGCGAAGGGGGCGACCAAGTCGATAACCTTAATACCGGTTTCCAGAATTTCTGCAGACGCAGCCTGCTCTGAAAACGACGGTGCTTTACGGTGAATCGGCATGCGTGTTTCTTCGCCGATGTCGCCTTTTTCATCGATGGGCGTACCCAGTACGTCCATGATGCGACCCAGGGTAGCGGTACCAACGGGTACGCTGATGGGTGCGCCTGTGTTTGAAGCTTCAGCGCCACGAGTCAAACCTTCGGTCGAACCCATCGCGATCGCGCGGACAACACCGTCGCCCAACTGCTGCTGCACTTCCAGTGTCAGACCCAGGTTTTCGACGTTCAGGGCGTCGTATACCTTGGGCACATCGCTACGGGGGAACTCAACGTCCACAACCGCGCCGATGATCTGAACAATTTTACCACTGCTCATTGTTAGTCTCCTTTTCGAGGACCGGGCTAGATAGCCGCGGCTCCACCGACAATTTCCGAAATCTCTTGTGTAATCGCTGCTTGACGCGCTTTGTTGTAAACCAGATTCAGATCACGAATCAGGTCGCCCGCATTGTCTGTCGCGGCTTTCATCGCGATCATCCGTGCGGCTTGCTCACAAGCGTTGTTTTCGACAACACCCTGATACACCTGAGACTCCAGGTAACGAGTCATCAAGCCATTCAATACTTCTTCAGCATCGGGCTCGTACAGGTAGTCCCAATTTGAACCCAGCGCAGCATCTTCGAGCTCGCCTTTGGCCACCGGCAATAGCTGGCGGACGTTAGGTTCTTGGGTCATGGTGTTTACGAAGCGGTTGTAAACCACATACAAACGGTCAATTCGGCCTTCTTCGTAGGCATCGATCATGGTTTTGACCGAGCCGATCAAGTCCGCCAATTCTGGGGCGTCGCCCAGGTGCGTGCTTGATGCCACGACGTTACCGCCGAAGCTCTTAAAGAAAGACGAAGCCTTTTGGCCCAACACAGCAACATCGATTTCGACGTCTTTGCCGTGCCACGTGCCCATCTCAGCAACCACTTTCTTGAACAGGTTAGCGTTCAAGCCGCCACACAGACCGCGGTCTGAGCTGACGACGATGTATCCAACGCGCGAAATCTCGCGCTCTTTTAGATACAGGTGGTCGTATTCAGGGTTAGCGTGTGCCAAATGGCCGATCACTTCGAAAATTCGGTCAGCGTAAGGGCGTGACGACGCCATACGATCCTGCGCTTTACGCATTTTCGAGGCCGCCACCAGCTCCATCGCGCTGGTGATTTTCTGTGTGTTCTGAATGCTCGCGATTTGCGTGCGAATCTCTTTTCCGACTGCCATTTTTACCAGCTCCCGAAGTGGGCCAAGTTAGACCCGGCCCACTTACGAATTACCAAGTCTGTGACGACTTGAAGTTGGTGACCACGGTTTCAAGTTCCTTGGCGATGTCATCGCTGTAGGCACCTGATTCGTCGATCTTGGCCTTTAGGTCGGCAGCATTCGCGCGGAAGTACTCAATCAGAGCTTCTTCAAACGCTACAACCTTGTCTGCAGGAACGTCGTCCAAGTGGCCTTCGTTCGCAACAAACAGAGTCATTGCCATATCACCAACACTCAAGGGCGAGTACTGCTTCTGCTTCATCAGCTCTGTGACGCGCTGACCGTGCTCGAGCTGCTTACGCGTTGCGTCGTCAAGGTCAGAGGCGAACTGAGCGAAAGCCGCCAGTTCACGGTACTGAGCCAGGGCCAGACGTACACCGCCACCCAGCTTCTTAACCGCTTTAGTCTGCGCCGCACCACCGACTCGTGAAACTGACAGACCCGCGTTAATCGCAGGACGGATACCTGAGTTAAACAGGTTCGTTTCCAAGAAGATCTGACCGTCGGTAATAGAAATTACGTTGGTCGGTACGAATGCAGATACGTCACCCGCTTGGGTTTCGATGATCGGCAGTGCAGTCAATGAACCGGTCTGGCCTTTAACAGCACCGTCGGTCATTTTTTCTACGTAGTCGGCGTTTACACGAGCCGCACGCTCTAGCAGGCGTGAGTGCAAGTAGAAAACGTCACCAGGATAGGCTTCACGTCCCGGGGGGCGCTTCAACAGCAGCGAGATCTGACGGTATGCAACGGCCTGCTTTGACAGGTCATCGTATACGATCAAAGCGTCTTCGCCTTTGTCGCGGAAGTATTCGCCCATTGAACAACCTGAGAAGGGTGCCAAGAACTGCATCGCAGCCGAGTCAGCCGCGCCTGCCGCAACGATGATGGTGTGATCCATCGCACCGTGCTCTTCTAGCTTGCGCACAACGGCGGCAATAGAAGACTGCTTCTGGCCAATCGCGACGTAGATACATTTAACGCCGGTGCCTTTCTGGTTAATGATGGCGTCGATGGCGACAGCGGTTTTACCCGTCTGACGGTCACCAATGATCAGCTCACGCTGGCCACGTCCAACCGGTACCATGGCGTCAATCGCCTTAATACCTGTCTGCAGAGGCTCGTCTACCGACTGACGCGCGATTACGCCGGGTGCTACCTTTTCAACCGGTGCACTGGCTTGCGCTTCGATCGGGCCTTTTCCGTCAATCGGAGCGCCCAGAGCGTCTACAACGCGACCCATCATGGCTTCGCCAGTGGGAACTTCAAGAATACGGCCGGTGCACTTCGCAGTTTGGCCTTCCGCCAAACCTTGGTAGTCACCCAAAACTACGGCGCCGACAGAGTCACGCTCGAGGTTCAAAGCCAGACCGAACTGTCCGCCTTCGAATTCGACCATCTCGCCGAACATCACGTCGTTTAGACCGTGAATACGCACAATACCGTCAGACACAGAAACAATCGTGCCTTGGTTTTGCGCTTCGCTTTTAACATCGAGGTTTTCGATGCGCGATTTAATCAGATCACTGATTTCGCTTGGATTAAGTTGTTGCATGCTATTCCTCAGCCTCTCTTAGGGCTTCAGCTGCTCGGCTAGCTTCGCGAGCTTGCCGCTTACAGAGCCGTCAATTACTAGGTCGTCAGCGCGGATGACAACACCCCCGACAAGATCAGCGTTAACGCTAACCTCTAGACTCACCTGCTTGTTCAAGTGGCGCGCCAGCGCCTCACTCAAGGTCGCTTGTTGCGCCTCGGTCATTTCCATTGCAGATTCAACATAGGCAATGGCAGAGCTTTCCAGTTGCAAACGCAAAATTTCAAACTGTGCGCTGACTTCTGGGAGTAACTCTAGACGGCCGTTTTCAGCCAGTACTTGAACAAAGTGCTTACCCGCATCAAATGCGTGCTCGCCTGCCAGCTCGTTCAACCAAGCGGCCTTTTGTTCATGAGTCAGTGTGGGGTGCGCAAGTGCGCGGCGGCCTTCGGAGTCACTCGCAACCTGTGCGGCAAATGCCAACAGATCGCTCCACTGAGCCAGGTTTCCGGCTTGTTGAGCACTCGCAAACGCCGCTTTGGCGTAAGGACGAGCAAGTGTGGATAGTTCCGCCATCTCGTCCTCTCCTTATAGCTCTTTGGCCAGTTGATCAATCAACTCAGCGTGAGCTTGTGCGTCTACGGCCTTGCCCAAGATTTTGCTGGCACCCGTCACCGCCAATGCGCTGACTTGGCCACGTAGCGCTTCACGCGCTGCGTTAACTTCTTGGTCAATGTCCGCTTTAGCTTGTTCGATGAGCTTTTCGCCTTCAGCACGGGCTTTAGCCTGTGCGTCTTCGACGGTTTGAGCGGCTTGCTTACGAGCCTGCTCTAAAATGCGAGAAGCTTCTTCTTTCGCTTCACGCACTTGCTCTTCGATTTTAGCCTGAGCGACGTCCAATTCTTTGGCTGCTTTATCTGCATCAGCCAAACCTTGTGCGATTTTCTCTTGACGCTCGTTCAGCGCTGCCATAACTGGCGGCCAAACAAACTTCATGCAGAACCACACAAAGATGGCGAAGGAGATCAGCTGCCCGACTAGGGTCAAATTCAGATTCACAATCGCTTCCTCGCGTTAGTTGGTGGGTTTGTATGAAGCAAAGCTTCGATTAACCGACCAGCGCAACGAAGGGGTTAGCGAAGGTGAAGAACAGTGCGATACCAACACCGATCATAGTTACCGCGTCCAACAGACCTGCAACGATGAACATTTTAACCTGCAGCATGGGAACCATTTCGGGCTGACGAGCAGCGCCTTCCAGGAACTTACCGCCCAAAATACCGAAACCAATTGCAGTACCCAGGGCACCGAAACCGATCAGCAATGCAACTGCGATAGCAGTGAGGCCAACAACCATATCCATTTGATTTTCTCCAGTTATTTAACGTTTAAAAGTTAAGGTTTACTTCGGTTAGTGATGCTCGTGAGCCATCGCCAAATAAACGATAGTCAGCATCATGAAAATGAATGCCTGCAGAACGATGACCAAAATGTGGAAAATCGCCCACGGGACAGACAAGGTGAATTGAATCCAGAACGGCATCAGCGCGATCAGGATGAAAATAAGCTCGCCAGCGTACAGGTTACCGAACAGTCGCAAGGCCAACGAAATGGGCTTTGCAATCAAGCCAACGCCTTCTAGTAGCAAGTTGAAGGGGATCATCCACTTGCCAAAGGGCTGCAGAGTCAGTTCGCCAACAAATCCGCCAAATCCCTTCATCTTGATTGAATAGAAGATAATCAGCAGGAATACGCCAATGGCCATACCCAGAGTCGCGTTCACGTCGGTCGTCGGAACGATCTTCATGTATTCAACGCCGGCCATGTAGAACAGATTCGGCACCAAATCGACCGGAACCAAATCCATTAAGTTCATCAGGAACACCCAGACAAAAATCGTTAACGACAAAGGACCGATTAAAGTGCTCTTGCCTGAATAGGTGTCTTTGATGTTGGTGTCGACGAACTCACAGATCAGCTCTACGAAGTTCTGCAAACCACCGGGCACGCCGGATGTTGCGTATTTCGCAGCCTTAGCGAAAAAGAAGCAGAACAGTGCGCCTAGGCCGATCGACCACAGCATGGTATCTACGTGAATTGCCCAGAAACCCATCTCAGCAATCATGTCGCGGGTGTACTGGTATTGAAGGTCTGAGTTTGCAGCGTGCGCCGCTACGTTTTCAGGATCAAATCCGCGAGGATAGGCAAAGGTCCATCCTTCAACGGGGTGCTTACCGAACGTTAAGTTCGTGAGGTGGTGAACAATGTACCCACCTGCCGTCTCTGCAGCCATTTATTGTCTCCGATTTGGTAAAGCTTTTTTCAGTCGAGTAGCCGCGATACCACAGGCGAGTTGCATAGCAATAAAACTGCTGAACACTGCGCCGGGCACCAAAGGGTCTACCCAAACAAACACACAGACCAACAGGCCCGCGGTTAAAACCAATTTCAGTGATTCACCTAAGTAGAATGAACGCACTATGCTCCTTGCGTTGCGCGCCCCTGCATGACGAAAAGCCAATCCAGTGAACACGACCGTCGGCAATACCACTGCCAACCCGCCGAACAATGCCGATATCGCGCTATCGGCTGATCCCAGAATTCCAACAATCCCCGTGATCACGATCAGAAGTCCAAATGGCAGTGCAGTCACGGTGAAAATGGCAGACATGCACGAACTCCAGACACATTTTAGCGCGGAAGATTATAAGGACATGCCATTAATCTATCAATCGGTTCTAAGAGATACTTTTGGCGTAGTTACGACTCGAGCCCTAACTTTTTAAGCAAACCTTGGAATTCATCGAGCGTGTTGTAACGAATTTGGATCTGTCCGCGACCCTTTTTATTCGCTCGAATCTCGACCTGAGCACCCAGTTGTTCTGAAATCCTTTGCGTCAAAGCCAGCACGTCGGCATCGGGTTGAGCCGGCGCGGGTTTCGCTTTCGATTCATTTGCCACCAGAGTTTCTGTCTGACGGACGTTTAAACCCAACGCGACGACCTTACTGGCTAAGGCTCTTTGACGTGGAGCCGGCGCAGCTAGCAAGGCGCGGGCATGACCCATGTCCAGGCTGCCATCATGCACCAAGTCTTTGACTTGATGATCCAGCGAGTCCAACCGCATCAAATTAGATACTTGAGAACGAGATAGACCCACCAGGTCCGACAATTGGGTTTGATCAAGTGAAAATTCATCGCGCAGTTTAATCAGTGCTTGGCCTTGCTCTAATGCGTTTAGATCTTCGCGCTGTAAGTTTTCTACCAATGCCAAGGTGGCGGCAGTCCGATCGTCTACTGTCTGCACCACAGCCGGAACTTGCTTCAAATCTGCAATTTGCGCGGCACGCCACCGACGTTCACCGGCGATCAGTTCGTAACGTTGATTCACCTCGCGAACAACCAGAGGCTGCATCAGTCCATGTTGACGGATTGAATTGGCCAAATCTTGTAACGGCTCTGGTTCAAATTGGCTGCGAGGTTGCCATGGGCTTCGGTCGACCTGGTGGATACCGACTAGGACAATCCCATCTTTAGGTTCAGAAACCGAGGCTTCGGGCTTGGATTTGCCAAGCGTGTCCAACAGTATGTTGCGCCCAAGCGCTCCTTTTTTCGGCGTCATGCAGCCACCTTCCTAAAGTACTCTCCGGCGAAAGCCAAATATGAAATTGCGCCACGGCTACGGCGGTCGTAATGAATCACCGACTGGCCATGGCTTGGCGCTTCGGCTAATCGAACATTGCGTGGAATTACGGTCGAGAACATCTTTGACTTAAAATACTCTCGAATTTGACGGCTAACCTCGGCGGTTAACGCACTACGTGGGTCGTACATGGTGCGAAGCACACCGTCGATTTCCAAGGTTGGATTAAAGCCTTCCCGAACCGCCTCGATGGTTTCCAACAAACTGGCCAGACCTTCCAATGCGTAAAATTCACATTGAACTGGGATTACGATTCCTTGAGCCGCGACCAAGGCATTGACGGTCAACATGTTCAGTGAGGGCGGACAATCAATCACGATGATGTCATACGGATTGCCGTCTAACGCTTGTTTTAGCTGGGTTTGACGATTATCCGTCGACAACAATTCGATTTCGGCAGCCGTTAAATCTCCATTGCCCGCTACCAAGTCATAATGACCTTCCGTTTTGTGGGCGCAGCTGGCCAGCGGAGCATTGTGAGTGAGCAAATCGTAACTGGAAAAAGGTATTTCCGTTTTATCGATGCCAGATCCCGTGGTCGCATTTCCTTGTGGATCCAGATCAATAAGTAACGTTTTTCGACCTGTCGCTGCGAAAGCAGCAGCCATGTTGACCGCCGTGGTGGTCTTGCCGACGCCGCCTTTTTGATTTGTAACCGCTACGACTCGCATCGTTGACCCTAGTGTAATTTTACTTCTATCAGGAACCGTTCGGCATCTAGTCCAGGTACCGCCAATTCGATCGAGTCTACCTGAGCTTGCGGAAAAATTTCACGGGTTTTTGCGATCTCCTCCGCTGGGTATTGTCCCTTCAACGCCAAGATGCGGCCCCCAGGGCTTAGCAGATGTTCAGTCCATGTCACCATGTCTTGAAGTGGTGCAAATGCCCTGGCTGTTATCTGCTCAAAGGTGTCACCTGGACGATAAGTTTCTACTCTCGAATTAACGACACTCAAGTTTTCTAAGCACAGCTGGCCTTTCATTTGAACACTAAAGCGAGTTCGTTTTTGAGCGCTATCCAACAAGGTGATGTCTTGAAAGGGTCGAGCGATTGCCAAAGGTAAGCCTGGGAAACCGGCTCCAGATCCCACATCCAACAGCGCTGTATCCTCTAAGTGTTCAGCCAGCGCAAGCGAATCCAACAGGTGCAGCACTACCATGTCCTGCCGGCGGGTAATTCGAGTCAAGTTGTACACTCGATTCCACTTTTCAACGCCATCCAACAGTGCTTCGAGTTGCGATTCTTGATGCGAATCTAAGTTCAAGCCGAGCAGCTCTAAGCCTTGAGTTAATCCCATCAGCTGGCTGCCTTGATTGCAACGCCCAACTTTTTCAAATGGACCAATAACAAACTGACAGCGGCAGGTGTAACGCCCTGAATTCGACTGGCCTGAGCCAAAGTTGCGGGGCGAACATCGCTGAGCTTTTGGCAAACTTCGTTAGATAGACCCTTGATCGATTTATAATCCAAGTCGCTAGGCAAAGTGACTTGTTCGTTTCGCTTGAGCTTTTCTATTTCTGCACTTTGCCGCTGGATGTAACCGGCATATTTCAATTCCGTTTCCGTTTGCTGAGCAATCAACGGATCGATCTGAATCGCACCTGGCATTGCTTGCAAAATAGCTCGATCCATCTCGGGACGTCGTATCAAATCTGCCAAAGAGGCTTCTTTGGTCAAGGGTGACTTCAAATGATCGGCCAGCCAGTTGGCTTGCTCGGAACCCGCTTGAACCCAGGTCGATTCTAATCGGTTGAGTTCGCGTTGAACGGCTTCTTGTTTTTCGTTGAATGCTCGCCAGCGCGCTTCACCCACTAAACCAAGTTCATGAGCCTTCTGTGTTAAGCGCACGTCAGCATTGTCTTCACGGAGTAACAATCGATGTTCAGCGCGTGAGGTGAACATCCGATAAGGCTCTTTGGTGCCCAAGGTCACCAAATCATCGATTAATACGCCTAGATAGGCTTCTGATCGATCCAAAATCCATGGCTCTAACCCTTTGGATTCCAACGCGGCATTGGTTCCGGCCAGCATGCCTTGGGCAGCGGCCTCCTCATAACCTGTCGTTCCGTTGATCTGACCGGCGCAGTAAAGCCCGTGTAAATGTTTTGATGCCAAAGAATGATATAGGTCTCTCGGATCCAAATAGTCGTATTCAATGGCATATCCCGGGCGGGTGATATGCGCATTCTCAAACCCTTTAATCGAGTGGATCAACTCAATCTGTGTATCAAAAGGTAAGCTCGTAGAGATCCCGTTTGGGTACAGTTCATGGGTCGTTAGGCCTTCGGGCTCGACAAAAATCTGATGACTGGTTTTATCAGCAAAACGAGTAACTTTGTCTTCAATCGATGGGCAGTAGCGCGGCCCAACACCTTCGATAACGCCTGCAAACATGGGTGAACGGTCTAGATTAGACCGAATGATGTCATGCGTCTTTTCATTGGTTTGTGTAATGAAACAGCTTACTTGCTGAGGATGATCTGATGCCTTTCCCATAAAAGACATAATGGGTGTAGGTGTGTCACCGGGTTGTTCGATCATTACCGAAAAATCAACCGTACGGGCATCAATTCGAGCAGGCGTACCCGTTTTTAGTCGGTCTACACGGAATCCTTTTTCACGAATACTTTTGGCCAAAGCATTGGCTGGCATGTCTCCAGCACGGCCGGCTTGAGTATTGGCAAGGCCCACATGAATCACTCCAGCCAAAAAAGTGCCAGTGGTCAGCACAACGGTTTTGGACTGAATCTGCAAACCCATGTTTGTTTTGATGCCGACCACTCGGTCTTGCTCTATGAGTAAATCATCAACAGGCTGCTGAAAGAGCGTTAGATTGGGTTGATTTTCAAGCGTGTTGCGAACGTAGTTTCGATATAAAACACGATCTGCTTGGGCTCGGGTGGCGCGAACAGCGGGTCCTTTACGAGCATTTAGCACCCGAAATTGAATGCCAGCATGATCCGCTGCGTGAGCCATCACACCATCAC
>JAAXJV010000196.1 GCA_012269655.1 Pseudomonadales bacterium | reverse complement strand
GTAACGAAAAGCAGGTGACTTGTGATCACCTGCTGCATAAGACTAAAGTGTAATTTGATTGTTGCCCCGCATCAATAGCCGGTAGCGTGGGATTTTTGTGAAGTGATGGGCCAGACGATGTTTGTGGTAAGGGCTCGCCGGATGCGTATTTGATACGGTCTTCAGAAAAATAGCTTGCGCGAGTTGCGGCCAATCACTATCATGCGCGCCACGTTGCCCAGGTGGCGGAATTGGTAGACGCGCTAGCTTCAGGTGCTAGTGTCCATCTGGACGTGGAGGTTCAAGTCCTCTCCTGGGCACCACTCATTTAAAAGGCTGATCCGAAAGGTTCGGCCTTTTTTGTGTTGGCTCAACTACCACTAAAGACAATTTCTCATCGCCATGCCGCCTACGTATCATTTGTTAAAGGCAGAAAATAATAAGGAGCTATGCCGACATGAAATATGACGTGGTGATCGTCGGAGCGGGCGCAGGGGGCATCGCCTCGGCGGCCTCGATCCAGAAACAGGATTCGTCGCTGTCTATTGCGCTGGTTGATCCCGCTGAATCGCATTACTACCAACCGGGTTGGACCCTCGTTGGCGCCGGTTGCATGCCTCAGTCTCGTACACAGCGGTCCATGGCCTCGGTGATCCCAAACGGCGTGGTTTGGATTCAGTTAACCGTAGAGTCGTTTGACCCAGAACAAAACAAAATCCGTTTAAGTGACAACAGTGAGCTTGAATACAAGGCGTTGGTGGTCTCGCCCGGACTCACCGTCAATTACGATGCCATCGAAGGTCTGTCCGAGACGCTGGGTCAAAATGGTGTGTCCTGTAACTATCGCTATGATTTGGCGCCCTATTCGTGGGAATGCATACAGGGACTATCATCGGGCAAGGCAATTTTTACGCAGCCGGGCATGCCGATTAAGTGCGCCGGTGCGCCACAGAAGATCCTATATTTAGCGGCTGATTATTGGCGTCAGCAGGGCAGGCTCAAACAGATTGACGTTCAGTTCCGAAATGCAGGCCCCGTTTTGTTTGGTGTTTCAGAGTTCGTTCCGATCCTAAACCACTATATGGATCGTTATCAGGCCAAGCGCCATTACGGCTCGAATCTGGTTAAAGTCGACGGGCCCAATCGAACGGCCACCTTCAAGGAAGTCGATGAGCAGGGCAACGAAGTGTTGGTAGAGGAGACCTTCGATTTCCTGCACGCCGTACCGCCTCAAATCGCCCCCGATTTTGTTCGTCAAAGCGTATTGTCAAACGACGCGGGCTGGCTGGATGTCGATCAGGATACGCTTCAGCATGTTCGATTCGCCAACGTGTTTGGCTGTGGTGACATCATCAGCGCACCGAACGCGAAAACGGCGGCGGCCGTGCGCAAGCAAGCCCCTGTCGTTGCTCGAAACTTGGTCAATTTCCTCAAATCCAAGTCGGTTCAATACTGTTATGACGGCTATGGTTCCTGCCCGTTGACGGTAGAACGAGGCAAGGTGGTGTTGGCCGAATTTGGCTACGGCGGCAAACTGTTGCCCAGCTTCAAAGGTCTGGATCCGACCAAGCCGCGATCGCTGTGGTGGAAACTCAAAGCAGACTGGCTGGTGCCTTTGTATTTCGATTTGATGCTGAAAGGGCGCGAGTGGATGGCGGGGCCAGATAAAAAGGCTTAAGCCGATCCCATCAGATACAC
This sequence comes from Pseudomonadales bacterium, assembly GCA_012269655.1. Taxonomy (GTDB): domain Bacteria; phylum Pseudomonadota; class Gammaproteobacteria; order Pseudomonadales; family Litorivicinaceae; genus Litorivicinus. The sequence goes on along the minus strand of JAAXJV010000196.1, from coordinate 1,075 downwards.
TGGCTCGATGTCTACGTTGTACGAAACCGTAAAACTCCGTCGTCGCTTGACGATGGAGTTGTTGATTCTGGTGACCCTGCTCGGGACCACCATTGTGGTTTTGTACGACATGGCTCGAACGATGGATCGAAACCTTGAAGACGCGCGCGTCAATGGGCAGCTTCAAGCTCTGGCGGTCACCGCGGCGCTTGACCGATATCGAGGCTTGCCTGAAATCTGGTCCAAAGAGCCCAACATCATCCAATCCATTGAACGGCGGGATCAAGAGGCCCTGCAGGCTCGTGGGTTTCAGTTAACTTATTTAAGTGGCGCTTGGGGCGTGGGATTTTTTGATCCTAGGGGCCGGATGATTGCTTTTTCGGCGCGCGGCGGTGAACCACCTCCGTTTATACAATTACCGTCCGAGTTGGTAGAGGCGGTTAATCAACAACGCTTGGGTCGTACCTTTAAACGGGTAGACGGAGCGCCGCTATACGCCTTTACCTCCGGCATTGTTGGTGGTGGAAGCGTTCAGGTCTGGGTCGAGCTGACTGCCCTTCAAGAGCAGTGGGGATTATTGCCGCATCCAGTCGGAATCTTTGATGCCAATCGAAAGGTCTTGCTCAGCAACAACCTGGCATTGGTCGATCAATTTCTGCCAGAAGATCCCAATCAGCAGATGATCGATCAAAGACTGCCGGCCTATGATTGGACTTTGTTTGCCGAGGGCAGTGCCATTGCCCGACCGTCCTATACCCTGATGGCGCTTAGTTTGTCTGTGGGTTTTATCCTGTGGGGATTGCTATCTCGATTGTTTCGCCGGCAGATGGCCGACATCGCGACTCAGCGCACGCAGCAAGCAGCCGCTTTGCGTCTCGAGCGTTTGGTCAAGCGCCGGACTCGAGATCTGGAACAGGCTCAACAGGCTCAGATTCAAACCGCAAAATTGGCGGCAGTGGGGCAGATGTCGACCACCTTGACCCACGAATTTAATCAGCCCATCGCGACCATTCAGACCTATGCAGAAAATGCCAAACGCTTTATCGAAATGGATCAAAATGATGTGGCCAGACAGAACTTGGATCATATCCTGCGC
>JAAXJV010000231.1 GCA_012269655.1 Pseudomonadales bacterium | reverse complement strand
GAGTAAAAAACTCGCCCGCCGGACTGGCCATGATGTCCGTGGTTCCATTGGTCAGCGCAATCAATTGGTAGCTGCGCGCAAGCGTTTCGAGCGTGTCGAGCACACCGGGCCAAAACCGCACCGCTTGTCGGGCACGCTGAAACAGCACGCTGGCTTGGTTAGCCAGAGGCTCGGGGTCAGGGTGGCCTAGGCGCGCGATTTCCAGGCGCAATGCATCCAACCGAAGCTGACGTAAATCGTATACTCGCCTCGGATCGGCTTGGATCAGCTGCTGACGGACCTCGGCAAAACTTTCGACGCTGTGATGTTGAGTGAATATCGGGAACTCGGTGCGCATGAAATCAAACAGTTCGGTTTCGGCGCGTCCGATCACGTCCCGCGTGCTCCACAGGGTGTCGTCAAGATCAAAAGTCAGTGTTGTGATCATGTTTTTCGTCGTGCACGTGGATGAGCCTGATCATATGCTTGGGCAATACGGTCAAAATCCAAGTGGGTGTAGATCTGTGTGGTGCTCAGATTTTGGTGCCCCAGTAGTTCTTGAACGGCACGCAAGTCCTGACAACCTTCCAGCATATGAGTAGCAAATGCATGGCGAAGTTGGTGCGGATGTAGCGCTGTCGTGCCCAGGCGCTGGAGCGCCGTTTGCTTGAGCCGTCTTTGTACAGTGCGTGGTGAAATGGGGCCGCGCTGAGTCACAAACACTTCGGGTGCGGGGTTATCGGGCCGGCGAGTTTTCCAGCGAGTAAGTGCATCAATGGCGGGTTGGGTCAACGGAACCTGACGCTCTTTCTTGCCCTTGCCCATAACGCGTGCGCTGGCGCCAGCCAGGTCAACGTCACTCCAACGCAGTGCACAGAGTTCAGAGAGTCGCAGGCCGCTGCCGTATAACAGCTCCCATTGGGCCAGGTCGCGGACGTCTAAATCCGAGTCTCCCGATTGCATCAGTGCCTGTGCATCATCCACCGATAACGAATCGGGTAGTGTCTTGGGGCCTTTGGGTGCGCGGATGCCTTGACTGGGATCTTGCTCGGTCCAGCCCATGCGTCGGGCGTGGGCCAGCGCACTTTTTAATGCAGACAGTCGACGGGCCAAGCTGCGGGCCGATAATCCATGGCTTCGGCCCTGTGCGAGCCATTGCCGAATATCGCTTTGGGTCAGCTGGTCGATTGATCGCGCGAGAAGAATCTCGTTCAGCGAGGCGAGGTCTCGGCGGTACGCACTCAGGGTGTTTGGCGACCGCGACTGTGACTTGGCCAGCTCGCCCAGCCAAGTGTCAATCGCCTGCCCCAGTTTCATGCGCGAATGCGCGGTAACAGCAACCCCAAGGCTTCGGCGATGGTGGCCAGAAAGAGCGTGTCCATGCCGCCCTCGAAATGGTGTTGGTTCGCGCTACCTAAGGCCAAGGCGCCCACCGTGGGTTTGCCTACCGCAACCGCCGCGGCCGAGCCCACTTGGCGCTCTTCTCCAAACAAACGCTCATTCAGCCCGTCACTGAATCGTCCGACTCGGCCGTCTGGGCTCATGACCAGTTGCTGAACATCGTCAGAGTTGAATTCTGAGTGCGGCAAGCGACGAATAATGCCGCGGTCCTCAACCTGCTCGACGTCATCAGCCAACACCAAACAAACGGTTTCGAGCTCAAAGGCACGTTGCAGATGCTCTTCGAGCGCGGCCGAAACCGAATCTAAGTCCTCGCATTGCAATAGGGCCAGCACCAGCCCTCGAGTCCGTTCAAAAATCCATGCGTTTGAGCGCGCACTGGTGATCATGCGTTCATTTTCGTCGCGCGCTTTTTGCAGCTGGGCACGCAATTGGGCCATAGCGTGATGGCTTAAACTGATCACGCCTTGCTCGCTGGGCACCTGAATTTGATCAATCAGGCCAGGGTTGCGATTGAAAAAATCGGGATTTTGCGAGAGGTAATCAATAACGTCTTGATCAGTCATAGCCGTGCACTGCCTTCAAATACAAACTCACCCGGTCCGGTCATAAAAATCGACTCGCCGTCTTGGTACTCCAGAGTCAGGGATCCGCGGGTTAAACGCAACTGCACGCTGTCGCCAAACCAACCGTTACGAACGCCCGCAACCATTGCGGCACAGGCGCCAGTGCCGCAGGCTAGGGTTTCGCCGACGCCACGCTCATAAACCCGTAACTTGCCTTCGGTGGAGTTTAGGACCTGCAAGAATCCAACGTTGACGCCCTCGGGAAATAGACCTGAATTTTGAACCGCAGGCCCCAGTGTTTCGATGTCGATGGCATCGGTCGAGTCCACTGGAATCACAACGTGGGGGTTGCCAACATTGACTAAGGAGCCTTTGAGATCGGCTACACCTAAGTCGTGTAGCGGCGCATCACCCGTTAAGCCGACCGCCGGAATTTGTTCGGCATTGACCCTGGGCTGGCCCATATCGACCCGCACGGTTTGATCCGGCAGGATTTTGAGCTCCAACAGACCATTCATGGTCGCAACCTTGATGGGATTGGACCGGGTGAGCTGCTTTTGCTGAACGAACAATGCAAAGCAACGAGCGCCGTTGCCACAGTGTTCTACCTCGTTGCCGTCTTGGTTAAAAATTCGGTAACTGAATTCTGCATCCGGCCGGCTGGGTGGCTCGACAATCAACAATTGATCAAAACCAATACCGGTGTGACGATCGCCCATGCGTCGAATTTGCTCGGCCCTTAGCATCACGTTTTGTGAGATCGCATCGATCACGACAAAGTCATTGCCCAGGCCATGCATTTTTGTGAATTC
>JAAXJV010000178.1 GCA_012269655.1 Pseudomonadales bacterium | reverse complement strand
CCGAAGCCGACGCCGATCCGGTTGAGAGCAAAAAAGACGAAACCACCAAGAGCTAATCGATGTTCGATGTCGGGTTTACCGAACTCGTTCTGATTGCCGTTCTCGGTTTGATTGTCGTAGGGCCTGAGCGATTGCCGACGGCCGCCAAAAAAGCCGGCGCGTGGATTGGCCGTGCCAAGCGAACCTTTAACAACATTCAGTTAGACATCAAACGAGAACTGGATGCCGAAGAGTTACGCAAATCGTTAATGGACGACGGCAAACTTGGTGACGATATCAGCGAATTTGGCCGCGCACTGACTGACGACATTTTGAACAACCGCCCCGAGAAAACTCCACCCGCTGATACCCAAGCGCGCGAGAACACGAGCGGGGCGACTGCAACACCAGGGACTAAAGAGCAAACATGAGCAACTCAACTGGCGACATGCCCATCGTTGAACATTTGATTGAGCTACGAAACCGGCTTATTCGGATGGTCTTGGCTGTGTTGGTCTGCTTCTTGGCGCTGGTGGCCTTTGCTAACGACATCTACACCTTTATTGCCGCTCCTTTGCAGTCGTTGATGCCTGAAGGCACCAGCATGATTGCCACCGAGGTCGCCTCGCCATTCCTGGCACCCTTTAAGCTGACCCTTTGGGTGTGTGTGGCGATCACCATGCCCTATCTGCTGATCCAAATTTGGGGATTCATTGCTCCTGGATTGTATGACAGCGAAAAGCGCCTGGCGGTGCCGCTGGTCGTCTCCAGTATTTTCTTGTTCTACGCGGGCCTCGCATTCGCCTACTACGTCGTTTTCCCCTTAGTGTTTGGCTTCTTCACCAGCATCAGCCCCGACGGCGTAGAAGTCATGACCGACATCAACGCCTACCTCAGCTTTGTCATGCGACTATTTTTCGTGTTTGGCCTGGCGTTTGAAATACCGGTTGCGATCTTTTTGTTGATCCGCATGGGCGTGGTAGAGCCAGACTCTTTCGCGAGCAAGCGGCCCTACGTATTTTTGTCGTGTTTCGTGCTAGGCATGCTGGTCACGCCGCCCGATGTCATCAGCCAAACCATTTTGGCGCTGCCGATGTACCTATTGTTCGAGGTGGGTCTGTTATTGGGCCGCTTGACGCACAAGAAGAAAGACGAGCTTGACGAGATCGAAGAAGAATTCGGCCGTCAGATCAAACACGACGAGATCGAACCTTAAAATCGAATCCAGCCCCGGGGCGTGACCACCGCGCCCAGCGGCAAATCCCAGTCTTCAGATTGGATACGGCTCACCTGCTGTCCCTGAAAAGCAATGCCGATACGCCGGCGGCGTGGGACTGTTCCTAGCGTCTGGTCGTAAAAACCGCCGCCCATTCCGACTCGCTGCCCAGCACCATCAAATGCTGTCAGTGGAACCAAAACCCAATCCAATGCCTGAGCCTGAAGGGGCTCCCCTTCGCGAGGAATAGGGATGTTCAGTGCACCCGCTTCGCAGTCCGCGTCTGAGCGGTAGTGACGAAACTCCAGTGAAGCCCCCTTGATCACCGGCAAATACTGACCGGGCCGACGTCCGGGGTCGGCTTCTTCGGGCAGCGCCCAGTAAGTGGCAATATGCCCTGGCAAGTGTCGAAGGTGCTGCTGGATGCAGTGGTTGGCCCAGGCACGAAATGCCGGCGAGAGAGCCTTACGATGATTGCGCCCTTTAAGACGGGCTTGGTCTGGTGTCATAGGAACCCGGAAGTGCCGCTGTGTGCCTAGCCCTTGAACCCAAAGGTTCAAGGCGGAAGACCCGGTCTAGGCTTAGGCTTTCCGTCGCGCGGACATGCTCACCACCTAAAGCAGGAATTCCTAGTTTTTTAACATCGGCTCAGGGACTCCAGCTCACTGGCAAGCACCCCAGGCCCAGCCATTATAGCCTATTAACTCTCTAGGGATTGACCCAAACGTGCCAACGCTTGGTCCAATTTTTGATTCATTGCTTGAACCTTAGCCTCGGATTCAGCATCGATCGCCGTCGGAATCAAAGTCCCGGATTTGGCGGATTCAAAGGCAATGTCCAAGGCCGCCAATGCGAGCGCTCGCTCGGAGGTAATCGAAGGCTGCGCTTTACGCAGTTTTTGTACCCGACTCTCCACCTCATGGGCCGCCGCCGCGAGACCCGGTGCATCTTCAGGTTGGCAGCTCAGTTGATGATCCTTGCCCGCCATCCGAATGGTCAGCGTTTCACGAGTATCACTCATGCATTGGCCTCCAAGGCTTTGATCCGCTCACCGATTTGATTGAGTCGATCGCGCGCTTGCTCTTGCTTTGACGCCATTTTCGCAACCTTCGCCCGAAGCGCTTGGACCTCAAGCAACAGCTCTCGATTTTTACTACCCAGTGAGTCGCACAGGGTCAACAATGCATCCACTCGATTCTCTAGGCCGTCTATTGTGTCACGCTCCACGCGTCTCTCCTGCAAAGGGGCTGGCTCTGGTAGTCTATGAAGATTGACGCACAGGGGCAAACCATTGAATCAAACCGAACAAGACTGGCATGAAGCACTGACTCGAACACTGAAAAATCTCGACAGTGATCTGTCGGCCTCTGAGTGCCATGGCGCGATCTGCGGTCTGCTGTCAGCGGGACATCTAGACAGTGCCGCGCGCATCGTACCGGTGCTCAGTGAACTGGTGGGAAGCAACATCGCAGAGCAGGCCCGCTTGTTAGGTGAGATACATCAAGCTTGCCTGCAGCAGTTCGAAAGCGAAGCCTTTGAATTGTCATTGCTGATCGATGACGAA
>JAAXJV010000088.1 GCA_012269655.1 Pseudomonadales bacterium | reverse complement strand
TGATCCCCACAACACCAGAATAACGACGCTCGGCAATCTGCTCTAACAAAGCATCCAGGCCATGATTGTTAAAGCCCATACGGTTAATCACTGCATTGGAGGCTGGCAATCGGAACATACGGGGTTTGGGATTGCCGGGTTGGGCCTTGGGCGTCACTGTGCCCACTTCAATGAAGCCAAACCCGAATCGTGCTAGGCCGTGAAACGCCGTCGCATCTTTATCCAAACCCGCCGCAAGGCCAATAGGATTATTGAAACGTAAGCCCATCTTCTCGACCGGCGACACCTCGGGCACCTCGCCAGGTCCCAGCACCCGACCCAAAGCACGCATGCTAGCAATGGTGAGGTCATGCGCACGCTCTGGATCTAATTGAAACAACAAAGGGCGGATTAGGGGGTACATAAGAAACCTGTTAAATTTCGGGGGTGCGTATTCTACACCCTTTATTTCATCAGGTGTTATTCGCGGCCATCGCTAACTGCGCCAGCGAACGTCCTGCCACCGCCATCAGCGGATAACTTTGACTGTCGCCCTCGACTGCGGCCGTTAACATTTCATTCCATTGCTTAATGGCATCAGGCTTCTTGCTCATCCAAACCTCAATTCGCTGATCTACCGTGTTTCCGTCGATCTCTGCTATCGCTTTAACCAGATGGAGATACGCTCGATCGATGTCGTCTCGTAATCCATCTCGTGCTCGTGCCTCCCAAGCATTACTGACAGATAAGGCGTTCACAGCGCGAGCAAACTGTTGCAATCCCAGCAACTGACCCAGCGCCATAAAGGCATCAGCGGCCCAACGCGTCTGCGTTTGCGTTTCTAAGGCGGCCTCAATGACGGCCGGTGCGGCAGCGAGGCTGGGTGTAGCAGCAAGAAAACTGGCTAGAGCCTGGGACACGCCTTGGTCTGCCCATTGATCGCGAAACCCAAGGAAGTGTTGCTCGGGCGCCCCACGCACGACCTCAGGAATCGCCTCGACCAGCTCATCCACGCCAGATTGGTACGTCTTAATTAATGCATCGACGTCAATTCCCTCGCCATGGCGTCGAAGCATCCAACGTGTTGAACGTCGTGCCATCGCAGACAACCGAGCCAACAACACCCGCCGGGTCTTTAACGTCACTTCGCTGGGCAAGGTTTCGATTTCATGCCATTTCACGTCCAGCTTAAAAACCACTCGAACCACCTGAAAGGCTTTGGCAATAGTGATTGGGCTGGCCCCAGACAATTGTTCAAGTCGATAAGGAATTGTAATCCCCAAAAAATGCACCATGGCATTCGCCATTTGAGTGGCGACGAGTTGAGGGGCCAGACGATGACGTTTGATCTCGTCGGCGAAGTTCTCACGCACTTCAGGCGGAAAAGCGTCTTGAGCGAGCTTTGCCAAAGCCGGCGACTGGTCCAAACCGACCAAGGCGCGCTTCAAACGGTTTTTTTCAGTCGCCATCAACACAGCCAATTCCGGTCGAGTCAGCGCCTGAGAGTCCGTTCGAATAAATTCCAGCTCCGGATTCAATTCACCTTGCCTAGTCAGCCAATGAATCAGACGCCCCGCTTCCATCGCACTGCGTTGCACATCAAAACTCGCCAGTGCCAGTGCACCCGCTTGTCGATCGTTATTTGCAAGCACCAGCGTCGCCACCTGATCGGTTAAAGAGGCCAACAATCGATCACGCTGCTTGCGAGTCAACTCGCCGGCCTGCTCACGTTGACTCAACAAAATCTTTAGATTGACCTCATGATCCGAACAATCCACACCGGCCGAATTGTCGATGAAGTCGGTATTGACCAATACTCCCTTGGCTGACATCTCTACGCGCCCTAATTGGGTGACACCCAGATTTCCACCTTCGCCAATGACCGCCGCTCGAACTTGAGTTGCATCAATCCGTATCGCGTCGTTGGCTTTATCTCCAACCTGCATATGGGATTCATGCTCAGACTTGATGTAAGTCCCTATCCCACCGTTAAACAGAAGATCCACCTCGGCCATGAGTAGCTCACGAATAAGCTGGTTTGGCGTTCTTGCTCCCGGGGCAACCCCTAAAACTTGAGCGGCCTCGGCTGACAGTTCAACCGATTTCGCCGAACGTTCAAAAACCGCACCTCCGGCACTCAACACCTGCCGGTCATAATCTGACCAACTCGAACGGGGTAAGTTGAACAGGCGCTTGCGCTCGGCAAACGATTGAGCAGGATCTGGGGTTGGGTCGACAAAAATGTGTCGGTGATTAAAGGCGCCAATCAACAGAGCTTGATCTGAGAGTAACAACCCGTTGCCAAACACGTCACCGCTCATGTCACCGATGCCGACCATCGAGAATTTATCTTTGCTAGGGTCCTTGCCCAGTTCTCGAAAATGGTGAACCACACTGACCCAGGCACCCCGTGCGGTAATTCCCATTTGCTTGTGGTCATAGCCTGCACTGCCGCCTGACGCAAAGGCATCGTCCATCCAAAAATCGCATTCAACTGCAATTTGATTGGCGAGATCGGAAAAAGTCGCGGTGCCCTTATCCGCGGCCACCACAAGATAAGGATCATCGGTATCGTGTCGAATCAGATCCGGCGGTGGAATGATCGTTTGATCGTCGAGGTTATCCGTCAAGCTGAGCATGCCGCGTATAAACTCTTGATAGGCAGCCACGCCCTCTGCCTGCCGAGCGTCTGACTCAAGCGGCAAAGCTTTGGCAACAAAGCCACCCTTCGCCCCCTCCGGAACAATCACTGAATTTTTCACTTGCTGAGCTTTGACCAGCCCCAACAC
>JAAXJV010000122.1:3353-11459 GCA_012269655.1 Pseudomonadales bacterium | reverse complement strand
CTGGGCTTTGAGTCCATGGTCCATCAGGCCATGCAAGCGGCCTATCGCCGGGCCGGCGAGCTGGCTAAGCTGGACTAACTCAGGCCAAGCAACGCACAATACCCCTCTAAGGAGTTCAGATGTCTCAAGCGCTTTTTTCCGCACTCAATGCCATAGGCGGAATCCTGGTATTTTTTATGGTGTTGCGCCTGGTGTTGCAGGCTGTAGGCGCCAACTACTACAACCCGATTTGCCAAGGCATTAATCGCTTCACGGCCCCCATTCTGGCGCCCACTTCGCGCTTACTTCCAGATATTGGGCCGGTCAGTTTGAACGTCCTGGTGATCACTCTGATTCTGCAAGCCGTGATCGCCTATGGCTTGGCTCTGGCGTTTTATGGAGCGGCGCTGAATCCTGCACTGATCATCGCCTGGTCCGCCATCTCGGTATTTGGCATGGTGCTCAAGGTCTTTTTCTTTGCGCTGATCATCATGATCATTTTGTCCTGGGTCGCGCCGGGGGCTCGCCATCCCGGCGCCGAGCTTGTTTGGCAAATCACCGAGCCCGTCATGGCACCCGTGCGGCGAATCATGCCTGAATTAGGCGGCTTGGATCTGTCGCCCATCGCCGTGTTTATCCTGATTCAGTTCGTCGAAAATGGCCTGGTCAGACCTGCCGCAGCGGCCCTTCGCATGCCGGCTCAGTTGTTCTTTGGCGTATGATCGTTACCCCGCAAGACCTCACTTTCGATGAGCCACTATCGCTAACACGAGGCGGGCAGCTCGATCGCTATACGTTGCGCGTTGAAACCTATGGTCAGCTGAACGCCACAGCCGACAATGCCGTTCTGATCTGCCATGCACTATCCGGCGACCATCACGCTGCAGGACGTCACCACCCTGAAGATAAAAAGCCGGGCTGGTGGGATCACTACATTGGCCCGGACAAGCCCATCGATACGAACAAATTCTTTGTTGTTTCGTTAAATAATTTAGGCGGCTGCAGCGGCTCGACCGGACCGGTCAGCATCGACCCCAATACCGGGCGGCAGTGGGGCCCCGAATTCCCGGCCGTTACCGTTCAGGACTGGGTCGAAAGCCAAGCACGTTTGGCAGACCGACTCGGCATCCAAACTTGGGCCGCAGTTATTGGCGGTAGTCTGGGCGGCATGCAGGCACTTCAGTGGTCAATACAGTATCCAAATCGCCTGCGTCATTGCTGCGTGATCGCCGCAGCCCCTAAGTTGTCGACTCAAAATATCGCCTTCAATGAAATTGCTAGACAAGCAATCACCCGGGATCCCGAGTTCCATGAGGGGCGTTATGCCGAGCATGACACCTTACCCAAAAGTGGCCTCAGCCTGGCGCGCATGGTGGGCCACGTGACCTACCTATCCGATCAGGGTTTGGGCGACAAATTTGGTCGAAACAAACAAGCCGAGACTCAAGACACGTTCCAGATTGAAAGCTACCTTCGCTATCAGGGCGAAGCCTTTACCACGCGTTTTGATGCCAACACCTATGTGCTGATGACCAAAGCCCTGGACTGGTTCGATCCAGCGGGCAATGGCAAGTTAGCCGACGTTTTATCGCGGGCCACCTGCAGTTTCCAAGTCATCAGTTTTTCCAGCGATTGGCGCTTCAGCCCCGATCGTAGTGTCGAGATCGTCAATGCCCTGATCCAGAGCAATCACCAGGTCAGCTACACTTGCGTCGAAACCGATCATGGTCATGATGGATTCTTGTTACCAAACAACCATTACGAACAAGCCTTCGCCGCCTATTTAGATCGGATCGAGGTGAGTGCATGAGAGCATCACTACAACCCGTTATTCGCTGGATCGAACCCGGTAGCCAAGTGTTGGACTTAGGCTGTGGTGACGGCGAGCTGATGGCACATTTGCAGGCTCAGGGATGCAAAGGCTATGGCCTGGAGATCGACAAAGACTGCATCGTTAAGTCGATCGAAAAAGGCGTTAACGTGATCGAGCAGAACCTCGATGATGGCCTGACTAATTTCGCCGATAAGTCGGCCGACACAGTCGTCATGACTCAAGCTTTACAGGCGACCCGTCGGCCTGATTTGGTCTTAGCAGAGATGTTGCGAGTCGGGCGCCAAGCCATCATCACCTTCCCTAACTTTGCTCACATCAGCCACCGCTATCAGTTGGGTCTGTTAGGGCGCATGCCGGTGAGCAAGTCGCTGCCCTACCAGTGGTTCGATACACCAAACATTCACCTCTCGACCTTTTATGACTTCGAACAACTTTGCAAAGCGCAAAACGCCACCATTATCGACAGACAAGTCATCGGTGGAACACTGGCCTCGATCTGGCCAAATCTGCTGGGCGAATTGGCATTATTCAGAGTACGAGGTGAGTCGTGAAGATTGTTTTGATGACATTGCTGGTGTGGGCATCGCAAGCCCTGGCCACGGATGAGGTGTTTAAACGAGGGCCGTTCGAGGTTCGGGTGACGCCTTTTCCTTCCACCTTTTTAAGCCCGGAAATGGCTCAGCAATATGGGTTGGCGCGCTCGGAAACCCAAGCCATTTTGAATCTATCGGTCTATGACACGCGGCTAGAACGTGCCGTTAAAACAGTCCCGGCCCGTCTCAACGGCCAGCAAGCCAACCTCCTTGGCCAAGCCTTCGAGCTTGAATTTCAAACCATCGACGAGGGTGAAGCGATCTACTACATCGCTCCTTTCCGAATCTCGGACCAAGACACCGTGCGCTTTACCATTGAAGTCCTGCCCGAGGGCGAGCGAGTGCCGGTAGACGTGAAATTCAGCCAGAAGTTCTACCAACAATGAACACCTGGGTACTGGCCAGCGAGAATCAGGGCAAGCTCGCCGAGCTAAACCGTCTATTGGCCGGCCGCAATATCCAGGTTCGTTCGATGGGGGAGTTTGATCTAACCGGCGCCGAAGAAAACGGCCTGAGTTTCGTTGAAAATGCGCTGATCAAGGCCCGGCATGTCGCCAAAGAAACCGGTCTGCCAGCCTTAGCCGATGACTCGGGACTGGCGGTCAACGCACTGGGTGGTGCGCCGGGCATCTATTCCGCCCGTTACGCCGGGGTTCATGGTAACGATCAAGCCAACTACATAAAACTGTTGGCGGATTTGGAAACCTTTGAAGATCGAAGTGCCCAATTTGTCTGCGTACTGGCACTGGTTCGTAGTGCAGATGACCCGCTGCCGGTGATTGCTCAAGGATTGTGGCAGGGTGAAATTTTGCCAGCGCCACAGGGCGAAAATGGATTTGGCTACGATCCGGTTTTTCAGCCTAAGAACGAGACGATCAGCGCCGCCGAATTAAGCCCTCGACAAAAATCTCAGGTCAGCCATCGCGCGTTGGCCTGCGCTGAGCTACTCAGACAGCTTTGAGCGCCGTTTACGTCCACCTACCCTGGTGTGAACAAAAATGCCCTTACTGCGATTTCAACAGTCACGTTCGCGAAACTCGTGATGAGCAGGTATATGTCGACGCTCTGATTCAGGATTTAGCAGTAGACGCGAGCCAACTGCAATCACCCGTCCACAGTGTGTTCTTTGGGGGCGGTACACCTTCGTTATTCAAGCCGTCGTCGATTCAGCGTATTATCGAATCCATCGATACTCATTGCAATTTAATGCCCGATGCGGAAATCACACTAGAAGCCAATCCGGGCAGCGCCGAACAGACCAAGTTCAAAGGATTCCGCGGGGCCGGCGTGAATCGCTTATCCATTGGCATCCAGTCCTTTGATAACCACCAGCTGCAGAAGTTGGGGCGTATCCACAACGCAAACCAAGCCTCCGATGCGGTGAAGGCGGCCCAAGATGCGGGCTTTGATCGAATCAATATTGATCTAATGCACGGCCTGCCGGAACAAAGTCCAGCACAGGCAATGGAAGACCTTCGACAAGCCCTGAAATTGGGCACGGAGCATCTGTCCTGGTATCAACTGACACTCGAGCCCAACACCGCCTTTTACAAACAGCCTCCGCCGCTACCTAGCGAGGACGCCTTGGCCGAGATTCAAGATCAGGGTCTGGCCCTACTACGTGATGCAGGATTGATCCAGTACGAGGTCAGCGCTTTTGCCAAGGCCGGCGCGCAATGTCGGCACAACCTCAATTATTGGAACTATGGGGATTATCTGGGCATTGGTGCTGGGGCACATGGCAAGTTGACCCTCAATGGACAGGTCCTGCGCAGTCAAAAAACTCGCCTGCCCGAGCACTACATGCAGCACTACCGCTCAGGCGCGCCACCGGTGTTCCAAGCTGTGGAAACCCAAGCCATTCCCTTTGAATTCATGCTGAATCAATTGCGCCTGCGCCAGGGCTGCAGTGAAGCCGAGTTCGCGGCCCGAACCGGGCTAAACATCAGCGCGTTAGAACCGGCGCTATCTAAAGCCCGCGCACAAGGGCTGATCGTTGCCGATCGGATCCAAACCACTGACTTGGGTTGGCGGTTTTTGAACGAAGTGATCGAACGGTTTCTTTAAACCGCTCGATATACCCAGTCCCAAACGCCATGGCCTAATTTCTCGCCCCGGGTTTGGAATTTCGTCACCGGCCGCCAATCGGGTTTGCTGGAATCACCGTCGCGGGCGTCGACAAAGCCCGGTGCAGCCTCCATCACTTCACGCATGTACTCCGCATAAGGCTCCCAATCGGTGGCGAGGTGAAACAATCCACCTGGCACCAACTTACGGTGGATCAATTGAGCGAACTCAGGCTGAACGATGCGGCGTTTGTGATGGCGTTTCTTGTGCCAAGGATCAGGGAAGTAGAGCTGGAAACGGTCGACACTGTGATCCGCAATACAACGATTCAGCACCTCGATACCGTCTTCTTGGTAGACCTTAAGGTTCTCTACCCCGGCCTCGGCCGCCTGCGACAGCAAGCGGCCCACGCCCGGAGGATGGACTTCGATGCCGACAAAGGTTTTCTCGGGTTCCTGCTGACACTGCTGTAAAAGCGAAGCTCCCATACCAAAACCCAGCTCGAGAACCAAAGGATGGCCAAAGGACTGCAACCCCTGATCCAAATCGCAGCCATATTTGGGCCACTGAGCCTGCATAGCTCGCTGTTGGCCATCGGTCATGCGTCCTGCACGCAGAACAAAGGAGCGAATTCGGCGGTGTACTGGCTCAGTCATTGAGCTCTCCTCTAAAAACAAAAAACCGGCGCTAAGCGCCGGTCACGGACCAGTCGAGGACGAAAGTTTACGCTTCGATAAACCCATCGCCCATGGCTTCACGAATCTTTTTCATGGCGTTCTTTTCTAACTGCCGGATTCGCTCTGCACTGACGCCGTATTTGTCGGCCAGTTCATGCAAGGTCGACTTCTGATCCATCAACCAGCGCTGGGTGATAATGTCCTGACTACGATCGTCCAGGTCACGCAATGCGCTGTGCAAGGCCTGACGGCTGTCATGACTGGCATCACGGTTCATCACGACTCGGGCAGGATCAGCACCCTTGTCCTCTAGGAACTGTGAAGGAGCCAAAGCTGGACCATCATCGTCGTCATCATAGCCATCAAAGGACATATCGACGCTGGTCAATCGACCTTCCATTTGACGGACCACTTCAGGCGTTACGCCCAGCTCTTCGGCAACCGCGTTCACTTCGTCAGCGGTGAACCACGCCAAGCGTTTCTTCTGGCCGCGAAGGTTAAAGAACATTTTACGCTGCGCCTTGGTCGTGGCGACTTTGACAATACGCCAGTTACGCAGGATGTATTCGTGCATCTCGGCCTTGATCCAGTGCACAGCAAAGGACACTAGGCGAACACCCATTTCAGGATTGAAGCGACGAACGGCTTTCATCAGACCGACGTTACCTTCCTGAATCAGGTCTGCTTGGGGCAGGCCATAGCCAGAATAAGACCGGGCAATATGGACCACAAAACGCAGGTGCGACATAACCAACTGACGTGCCGCTTCGACGTCTTCTTCATAGTAGAGACGTTCGGCCAGTTCACGTTCTTGCTCGGCGGTCAGAATCGCGATCGCACTGCATGAGCTGATGTAGGCTTCCAGGTTCTGACCTGGAACCATACTGTCTATCGGGGCTACTGCTTTATTTGTCATAGGATCCTCGTAAAGATGACCCTCGATCCATGAGGTGTGTTTGGACGATTGATTATAGCGATAATGGAAACAATCGCAAAGGGATGTACATTTCTTAACTCAGGTCCAGGCAACCGTCGGAAGTCGAGCTGCAATGCGGGCTCCAAGGCCTCCCAGCAGGGTTCCACAGACCACAGGTACAGCCATGTCGATAGGGGTTGCGCCGACCAGGGCCGCGCTCTCACCATACAAAGTCAACAAGCGAGACAGAGGCTGGCCTACCAAGATTGCACCGCCGTATACAAAAGCCGAGGCCAGCAAACCGCCCGCCAAACCCTGAACCAACCCCATGTAAACAAAGGGACGTCGAGCATAGCGTTGGGTACCGCCCACCAGATCCACTAGCGCAAGCTCCGCACGGGCACGAGTCACCTCGATTCGCGTGGCCCCAGTGACCACCAACACAATCGCCGCTAACACCATGGCACCGAGGATCAAGACCAGTCGCTGGCCCAGGACCAAGGCGTTGCGCATTTCGTTACTCAGCCCCTGGTCGATTCGGACAAATTCAACCCGCGGGTCGCTCTCAAGGGATAACGACAGCGCCTGCATTTGCTCAGATCCTGGTAGGGCATCAATGGCTAGGCGAACCACGTCGGGCAGCGGATTGGTTTCAAAGGCACCCACCAGATCACCAAGTCCCGCCAGTTGAGAGAGGGCTTGTAGTCCTTGGTCACGGCCTACAATCTCGACCGCCAATACATCGCTGCGATCCACCATCTCGTCCGCTAACGCAGAAATATCTTCTTCGCTCACGTCTTGGCCCACAAAGATAGACACACCCGGTGTTGTCGCTTCAACCGGCAACATGACATCCAAGGCACGCAGCGCCACCCAAGCCACACCGGGTAGCGCCAGCATGAGCGCCATCACTAGCACCCCGACCGTGTGCCGCAAAGGGTCATTGGCCAAGCGACGAACCGCCTCGCGTGAAGCTTCAACATGGGCGATTGCGCCGCCGTGCTTTGATCCCAGCATCAACCGCTCTCCACTAAACGGCCTTGGTCCAAGCGCAACACTCTAAACGGCTGAGCCTCAACCAGTGCCTGCTCATGGGTTGCGATCAATACCGTCACGCCGTGGTTACGAAACTGAGTGAACAACTTCATGATCTTCTTGGACAATTCTGGATCTAGGTTGCCGGTCGGCTCATCCGCCAGCAATAGCGCGGGTTTATGAACCACGGCTCGGGCAATGCCGACTCGCTGACGCTGACCGCTGGACAATTCACCTGGCAAGGCATCGACCACATGGGAAAGTTCCACTTGCTCTAACGCGGCATTAACCCGGCCTGGGATGACTTTTCGATCAAACCCTGCGGCTTTCAAAGGCAAAGCCACATTTTCATACACGGTACGATCGGGCAGCAGTTGCGGGTCCTGAAAAACCACCCCCACTTTACGGCGAAACATAGGCAGCTGGCTGGCACTGAGTCGACGCAAATCGAAATTCCCAACCATCACTCGGCCTTCTGAGGGGGCTTCTAGGCACACTAAATGACGCAGCAGTGTCGATTTCCCTGCGCCCGAGTGACCGACCAAAAACGCCATCTCCCCGGCGTCCAGCGCAAAGCTGACCTCATCGAGGGCGATACGCGTACCGTATCGCTTGGTGACGTTTTCAAAACTGATCATGCGTCGTCAAACAAAGCCGCAACAAAGGCATTTGCATCAAAAGGCTGTAAATCGGCAATGCCTTCACCGACACCGATATAGCGAATCGGCAGACCCATTTTGTCGGCAATGGCAAAGGCCACGCCACCCTTGGCTGTGCCATCGAGCTTGGTCAGCACCAGCCCTGTGACTCCCACCGCTTGGGTAAAGAGCTCAGCCTGACTCAAGGCGTTCTGACCGGTGCCAGCATCCAACACCAAAAGCACCTCGTGCGGAGCCTGCTCGTCTTGCTTTTTCAACACACGAACCACCTTGGACAATTCATCCATCAAGTGGTCTTTGTTTTGCAAGCGGCCCGCGGTGTCGGCCAGCAGGATATCGGTTTGCT
>JAAXJV010000122.1:0-3253 GCA_012269655.1 Pseudomonadales bacterium | reverse complement strand
TGGTCTTTGTTTTGCAAGCGGCCCGCGGTGTCGGCCAGCAGGATATCGGTTTGCTTAGCTCGAGCACTGGATAAGGCATCAAAAATGACCGACGCACTGTCTGCTCCAGTGTCCTGTGCCACCACCGGCACCTGTGCACGCTCGCCCCAAGTCTTTAATTGCTCGACCGCGGCGGCGCGGAAGGTATCGCCGGCAGCCAGCATCACGCTGCGTCCTGCGGCCTTGTGCTTAGCTGCAAGCTTGCCCAGGGTCGTGGTTTTGCCGGCGCCGTTAACGCCGACCATCATGATCACCTGAGTCCCTTCACCTGGCAGCCACTCGCCCTGACAGGGTGCCAAAATAGCGGATAACTGGGCACGTAATTCGGCATGGATTTGATCGCCTTTCAGGCCTTTTTCTTTGACCGCCTGACGCAGGTTCTCAATGACTTTTTGCGTGACCGACATGCCCAAGTCTGAAGTCAGAAGCGTCTCTTCGATTTCTTCTTCGAGCTCTTCCGTAAACTCGCCTTCAAACAATTTACCCAGACCTGCAAAAGCCCCCCGGGTTTTCGTCAATCCACCGCTCAGTCGGGCCCGCCAATTAGCGTCCTCGGTCGGCTCAAGTTCGACCTCGGCTTCGGGTTCTGGTGCAACTGGCGTTTGGGGCGAAGTGTTTTGGGGTGTGCGCTTAGACTCGGCCTTAGGTGCCTTCGCCTGCGGCGGCTGTTCGGCCTTGGCTTTCCGCGCAATCCATACGACCAAGCCAACGCCTGCCAAGATACCAATTACATACGGCAAAAACGTCGAGTATTCCGTCCACAAATCCAAAATTTCAGGCCCCCAAATTCATTTCGGCGACATGGTACCATCGCCAGATCAAAAAGCCCGTCTCAGATGCCTGGGCTTTTAATGGAAATCCGGAGTCCGTTCTTGGCAGACCAACTCACCATTCGAATCGCAGGCGGCCAATTGCGCGGGCGAAAATTGTCCTTGCCCAACCGCGACGGGCTCAGACCGACACCGTCTCGCGCTCGGGAAACCCTGTTTAATTGGCTACAAGGATGGGTCGAGGGCCGCCGAGTTTTGGATATGTTCGCAGGAGCGGGCACGCTTTCATTCGAAGCGGCCAGTCGCGGGGCATCCGAGGTGATTGCTATCGAGCGAGACAAATCCACCGCCAAAGCGTTAGACAACACCGCAAGAACCTGGGGCGTCTCGGAGCTGCAGGTCATCACGGGTTGCGCTCTGTCTACGCCATTACCGGGCGCATTTGATCTGGTCTTTATCGACCCGCCATTTGGCCAGTCTTTATTGGCCCCAGCGCTTGAAAAGATCCGGCCGCATTTGGCAGCTGATGCCATGGTCGCCGTCGAACATGAGGCTGGCGTGACTCTGCCCGAGGGCTGGGGCGTGCTGAAATCCACCAAAGTCGGTGCAGATCATTTGCTGCTGATCGAGGCCGAATGAGCACATTCAAACCAGCCTGGTGGTTGGCTAACCCCCACCTACAATCCATTGTTCCCACCCGGATTCGACGCGTACCCATCGAAGGACGCTGGTTCGATTTAAAAACTCGCGACGGGGATGTGCTGCAGGTCAAATCCGTCGAGGTCGCTAAACCCTTGGTACTGTTACTCCATGGCCTGGGCGGCTGCGCTGAATCACTGTATGTCCGTGGCATGCAAAGGACCTTGAATCGTCACGGCTTCTCTACCTGGGCCTGGAATGCTCGCGGGTCCGTTGCCCCCAATAACCGTGCGGACACCTACCACGGTGGTCGCTATACCGACGTGCAAGACCTGATCGATGCGGCCGGCGATCGGCCCGTGTTCGCACTCGGCTTTTCACTGGGCGGATCCATGCTGGTCAATGCCCTAGGCCGAGACGCCCGCGGCTTAAGGGCCGCCATGGCAGTGAGCTGCCCCTTCAGTTTTATAAACAACGTTAAGCATCTGGACGGACCCGCCGGGCGAATTTACCGTCGCTATTTGCTGGGACGTCTGCGGCGTATGGCCGCACGCAAACGCGAACATGGGATCGATATCGGCGCAGACTGGGCCGAGCGTTACCCAGCAGACTCCGTACTGGCCACACTTACCACCTTTCAAGCCTTTGATGATGCCTTAACCGGACCGCTAAACGGGTTTGCCGATGCAATGGATTTGTATCGCAGCGTCGACCCAGCGCAGGTCGTGGAGGGAATACAAACCCCGACGCTATTGCTCCAAGCCGACGATGATCCGTTATTTGCACCCGGTTCTCGGCCGCCCGAAGCACTTCCAGAAGCTTGCCAATTCGAATTGACCCAGGGCGGTGGCCATGTAGGCTTTGTGACAGGTGCTTGGCCCGGCTGTGCAAGGTATTATGCTGAGCAACGCGCCATTGAATTTTTCCGTCCCTTTGTTGGAGACCGCCCATGAGTGTTGTGGCTCTATATCCCGGCACCTTTGATCCGATCACACTCGGCCATGTTCACTTAGTCGAGCGGGCCTCTTTGCTTTTCGACAAAATTGTCCTGTCGGTCGCGGAAAGTCCGAACAAAAAACCTTTGTTCGATTTGGAAAAGCGCGTTGAGTTGGCCAGAAAAGCCACCGCCCACTTGGATAATGTCGAAGTGACCGGATTTAGTGGATTGTTGGCGCCGTTTGCTCGAAAGCATGGAGCAAAAGTGCTGTTACGAGGACTACGCGCCGTCGCAGACTTCGAGTATGAGCTGCAACTGGCCAACATGAACCGCGCGCTGGAACCTGAATTGGATTCAATATTCATGACGCCGGTTGAACGCTTTAGCTATGTCTCCTCCACCCTTGTACGCGAAGTGGCTAGACTAGGAGGCGACATTGACCAGTTCGTGCCACCGGATGTGGCCCATGCATTTAAAGAGGCATACCAAAACTAATGGCCCTGTATATCACCGACGACTGCATCAACTGTGACGTTTGTGAACCCGAATGCCCCAACAACGCCATCAGTGCAGGGGACGAGATCTTTGTCATCGATCCGAACCTATGCACGGAATGCGTGGGTCATTTCGATGAGCCGCAGTGTCAGCAGGTGTGTCCGGTGGACTGCATACCCAAAGATCCCAACCACGTCGAAAGTCACGACGAGTTGATGGCGAAGTACGAGCGGATTACCTAACGCTGGCAACTCGGGCACCACACACTGGTGCGTTGTCCGATGACCGCGGTTTTCAAATCACTTTTACACCGAACGCATTGCTCGCCCGAGCGACCGTAGACCTGCAGGGTTTGCGCGAAATACCCAGGCTG
>JAAXJV010000191.1 GCA_012269655.1 Pseudomonadales bacterium | reverse complement strand
GACACGTCGCCTCCTTCTCTCCCAAGCTATGTCGATCGATTAATCATCGCACGTTACCTTTGTTCACATTTTTTATGGACAAAAGCTGACAGGCGGAAAGCCGCCGAACCCCCCTAAATTACTAGTAACGTCAAGAAAAAACCTCTGACCCAAGCCATGAATTGCGAACTTTGTCCAAAAAAATGCTTGACCCGGCGCAACTTTTAGCCCATTTTCTTGAACAAAGGTTAGACAGAATGTTTAACAATAAGAACGAAATGGATTCGCGATAAACGAAAATGGAGTTAAGGCAATGTTGGTATTAACACGAAAGATTGGTGAAAAGGTCATGATCGGAGATGAAGTGACCGTGACCGTTCTAGGCATGTTTGGTAACCACGTACGACTGGGAATTACAGCCCCGAAAAACGTCGGCGTGCATCGCGAAGAAATATGGCAACGAATCAAGCATGAAGAGACGGACCAAGTCGCCGCGGGCTGACAGGTCGTTTCAAGGAAAAAACCTCCCAACGGAGGTTTTTTTTGGCCTGTCGTACAGTGTTTTCATTTTAAGTCGGGGCAGACACTCTGAATAAAGGAGGTGCCCCATGCACTATACCGACCAACGCAAATCCATCGACCGTCGCTCCCAGGGTTATTCCCGCTTGCACACGTTATTGGATGCTCGCCAACACACTCTGAAACTGTATGCCGACCTAGCACGCCACCGCCCTTTTTCTGATTCGCAAAACCTCTACAGAGAACTGGTGGCCTTTAGCCAAGCCGTCGTTGACTACACGGCCAGCGCACATTTCCAGCTGTATCAGAAACTTACCGACGGCACCGAAAACCGAGAAGCCGTCAAATTAATCGGAGATCGTCTGTACCCAAGGATCGTTCGCTCGACGCAGAAAATACTGGCCTTTAGCGATGATTTTGGAGACAACCCCGCCCCCAACTTCGATCATTTGGAAGCACGTCTATCCGAAGTGGGTGAGGTGCTGGCCGAACGGATTGAACTTGAAGATCAGCTACTTGAAGCCCTGCGCTGTGACCGGCGCGCAGTCAGTGTCTAGCCATTGATAGGCGTTTTGCGTGACCTGTTGCTGCAATTCGGCCAGTTCAATGCCTCGCAACTCGGCCACCTTGCCAGCAATCTGAACAAGATCCGCGGGCTCCCCTGGCTGCTTGGTCGCCGACAGATCAGGTGCATCGGTTTCCAGCAACAAACGATCGATCGGAACGTAGGCCACCCATTTGGCCAATCGCCGGGATTGTGGCCAAGTGATCGGACCACCGATAGACAAATACCAACCTAGATCCAGCCAGCGTTTTGCCTGCTGTATGGAACCCGCGAAGGCATGGACCATGCCGCGAACATTTCCACTCCCACGAGCCACCCCGAACGCCGTATCCAGCGCACCCGGTCCTGCAGCATGCAAAACTGTCCATCGATTTTGCGCCAATGAAAGCTGCTCAGACAGAAAATCTGCTTGGCCGTCGCGAGGAAGCTTTCGAGTATCGATACCAATTTCACCCACACCCCAACGGGGGTGCTGGTTCAATACCTGAGCTAACTGTGCTATCGCATCGGCCGGTCGCGGGAACAAGGGATGCCACCCGCTGGCTGGACACACCTCCGCCTGCTCGCAATCTTGTAATTGTTGAATTCGCTGATGCGTGACCTGTTCAGCACTGACGACGGCCGAACTTAATCCAGCCGCGCGCGCCCGCTGCCAGATGGACACCCGGTTCGCCCACAGCGAATCGAACACCAAATGGCAGTTGCAGTCGATCATCAGTGCTCGCGAGTCGCCCTGAATTCGATATCGGGGAATCGCTCCTCGGCCATCACGAGGTTGACTCGACTGGCAGCGAGGAAAGTCAGATGATCCCCGCCGTCCATGGCCAAATTTTGTTCGTATTTACGCTTGAACTCGTTGAGCGCTTTATCGTCGTCGCATTCAACCCAGCGTGCAGTCGTAACATTAACGCCCTCGTAAATCGCTTCGACGCCGTATTCATCTTTCAGTCGGTAGGCGACCACGTCAAACTGCAGACTGCCCACGGCACCCAAGACCACATCGCCGTTAGCCAGCGGAAAGAACACCTGAGTCGCGCCTTCCTCTGCCAATTGACGAAGCCCTTTATGCAACTGTTTTGCTTTGAGCGGATCTTTAAGTCGTACCCGCTTAAAGAGTTCCGGCGCGAAATGCGGGATGCCGGTAAATTTCAACGATTCTCCTTGGGTAAAGGTATCGCCAATCTGAATGGTCCCGTGGTTGTGCAAACCGATGATGTCGCCGGGGTAAGCTTCTTCAACCGCACTTCGATCCCCCGCCAAAAAGGTCAGAGCATCGGCGATGCGCGTATCTTTGCCCGTGCGGACATGTTTCATTTTCATGCCCTTTTCGTAGCGCCCTGAACAGACTCGCATAAATGCGATTCGATCACGGTGCTTGGGATCCATGTTGGCCTGAATTTTGAAAACAAACCCACTGAATTTGGATTCCTCTGGCTGAACACTACGATCACCCGCGCTGCGAGATTGAGGTGCTGGCGCCCATTCGACAAAGCCATCTAGCATTTCCCGAACGCCGAAATTCGCCATCGCCGTGCCGAAAAATACCGGTGTTAATTGACCGGCCAAATAGGCTTCTAAATCAAATTCATGGCTGGCACCGCGGACCAGTTCGACCTCGTCAACAAAATCCTGCCAGTCAGCACCTAATAGGGCTTTGGCTTCGTCCGAGTCCAAGCCTTGAATCTGTTTGTCGTCGGGAATGGTATTGCC
>JAAXJV010000125.1 GCA_012269655.1 Pseudomonadales bacterium | reverse complement strand
GTTTCGTTGAATCAAGAGCACAAGGCCACGTTATTCGAGTGGGCTTGCGATGCGGACTACGTACTGGATGTGCATTGTGACGATGTGGCTGAGCTGCATCTGTACGCCAGCCGGCGAGCTCAGGAAGAATTACTGCCGCTCGCTCGGGCTCTAAAAGCCACGGTGGTTATGTTGGCTGACGATTCTGGTGGTAGCAGTTTCGACGAAGCCGCCCCCGGGCTTTGGGCAGCTTTGGCCGAACGTTTTCCCGATCATCCGATTGGCGTGGGCTGTCGTGGCTGCACGGTAGAGCTGCGTGGACAGGCGGATGTGTCACAGAAAATAGCCGAGCAGGATGCCCAGGGGATACTCGCATATTTAAGACAGATCGGCGTGTTGGCCGGCCAGACCAGCATTCCACCGCATCAGCCGCATGTGTGTGACCTGGAGTCGGTGGATTTGGTGCCGGCGCCGGTGGCCGGACTCGTAGAGTGGGCCGTGCCCTTGGGTTCGCAGGTCGAGCCCGGTCAGGTTATTGCCAATATTATGAAGCTAGGTGGACAGGGTGCGTCGGAAACCCACGCCGTAAAGGCGCGTAACCAAGGCCGATTATTCACCCGGGTTCATCGGCCCTATGTGCGAGCGGGTCAGACCCTGGTGAAAATCGCCGGTGACGAACCGCTCAAGTGGCGTTCGGGCTATTTGTTGGGCGACTAGGCATCACCGCCACCACAATGCCAAACAGAATCAAGGCTGCACCCAAGCCTTCACCGAGCGTTAGTCGCTCGCCCAGAATAAATGCGGCCATAATCAGAGTGAACAGCGGGATCATATTGATCGACAGGCCTGCAATCTGGGCGGGTACTTGACTGATGCCCTGATTGTAAAAGCCATAGGCACCGATACTCACGGCTAATCCCAGCCACACCGTTGCGATCAAACTGGCATCCGATGCGCCGTAGAGGTCAGGCGGTGAATAAATTAGCCAAGGAATGAAAAACAGCGCGCCGACCCAAAGCTGTAACACGGTGACCAGCCAGGGATTGATGTCGTCTGTCAGGCGTTTGGCAATCAATACATAGCCGGTAGCCATCAAGGTGGCCAGTACCATCAGGCTGTTGCCCAATAGCGGATTCGGGGCGGCCTCGCTGGACTCACCCAGCAGGGTCATGGTGGCCGTTCCCGCGAGCGCCATGATCAGTCCGATCCACAAATTACGGGTGGTTTTCTCGCCCAGCCAATACCATGCACCCAGTGCAATCCAGATAGGCAGTGTAGAAGTAACCAGGCCCGCCGCGCTGGCGCTGGTGTAAACCAGACCGTTCATCTCGGCCAAAAAATACAAGCAGGGCTCGAATAGCGACATCACCAGAAGCCACTTCCAGTGCTCTGCGGTCATTTTTGCTAGGTGCCTGCGGCCCCAGGTGAGTAGCCAAGGCAGGGTTACAACGGCTCCGAGCAACAGACGAATGCCGACGGCCTGTTCGGGGGTAAAGCTTTGCAGTGCAAATTTCGCCCCTACAAAGCTGGATCCCCACAGCATCATGGCAATAATTAAAGAGGCCCAAGCCATTTCAAATCCTTGTTAGATAGTCGCGCTAGCGTACACTAGCGCTTTGCCGTTTTAAGCCAGTTTTGATGTCCAGTCCCGCCAATTTATTGCTCATTATCACCGTGTTGGTGTTTTCGGTGATGTACGTGCCCCAGCCGTTGGCCCCCATCTTGACTCAGACACTGGGCGTAGATGCGGCCGCGGTGGGTCTTCTGGTCTCGATTACGCTCGTGCCCATGGCGATCGCTCCTCTGACCTATGGGGTTGTGCTGCGTAAGTTGCCTGCCTTGGGCATACTTCGGTGGGCATTGATTGCTTTATCCTTGAGCTGTCTGGCGTTGGCCTGGGTTGATAGCTATCAACCCTTTCTGGTGTTGCGCGGGATTCAAGGTTTGATTGTGCCCGCTTGTTTAACCGCGCTGATGGCGTACTTGTCAGCAGGGCATTCCCCGGATGCGCTTAAGCAGGTTATGGCTAGATACGTGTCGGCCACGATCTTGGGCGGATTGGCTGGCCGATTGATCAGCGGTGCGGTCAGCGAGGTGTTTGATTATCACGCGGTCTATTGGGGGTTGGCGGTCACCTTGTTAGCCGCTGCGGTGTTGCCCTGGGCGCGAGCACCGGTCAAGCCCATGAATACCGTCGTGCCTAGCCTTCAAGGTGTGATAAGGGCCTGGTCAATCGAGGGTAACTTATGGCGGTTTATCGCCGTCAGTTGCTTATTTTTCGTGTTTGCTGGGTTCCTAAACTTTTTGCCTTTGCGTCTGGCCGAAGTGCAACCTGGGATTGGCCCAGGGTTGATCGGCCTTGTTTATTTGGGCTATCTGGGCGGCATTGTGACCAGCCTTAACGCCAAGCGCATCGCCCAGTATTTGGGCGGCTCAAACCGTACCTTAAAACTGTCGATGTTTGTGATGGTCGCCAGTGTGGCCAGTGCGATTCCCCTGGGAACTTGGGGACTCTTCGCCATGATGTGGGCATTTTGCCTCAGTATGTTTTTGTTCCACTCGCTTGCCGTCGCCGAGGTTAATCAAGCGGAACCTGAACTGCGCGGCGTGGTGAATGGATTGTACGTCACGCACTATTACGGCGGTGGTGTGCTGGGAACTTGGTTACCGGGTTACGTCTACGATGCTTATGGATGGGTCGCAACGCTGGGTTGTTTGATGGTGGTCGGTGTCTTGGGGTTGCTGGCGCTATTGAAAATTCAGGGCCGATAAACGCCTGAATTTTTCTCGTTTTCTTTGCACTCAACGCTGATCAACCAGGCCCGGCCCTGGGTGCGCTCTTGGATCCAGGGCGACACGTAATCGAATACAAATTTCGCGGTGTTCTCCATGCTCACGTTGGGCAGAACACGAAGTTTGATAATTTCTTGATCGTGCATCTGCTCAAACAGTGTGAGCTCGGGATCGTCTGCATTGATCAAACAGGTATGATCAAACTGGTCTTTCAGCCAGTCTTTGATCGGGCCAAAGCCACCGAAGTCGACGCCAAAGCCTTCTGGCGATAGGTGTTCGCAGCCGAACTCTAGGATGAAGCTGCGGCTGTATCCATGGATGAATTTGCAATGCCCTTGATGAGCCCACTGGCGATGTGCGCAGGGGTAATCGGCAAAGACTTTTCGGGTGACGAACACGCTCATGCGCGGCAGTATAGCGAGCGTCACTTGCCTTTAATACCTGTGCCTCCATGATTCGACCATGCTCAAATACTATTCCATCGCCTTAGACGATCGCGCACCCATCACCGGTGACCATGTCGACACCTTATTGAAAAGCCTACTCAAAGCTGGTGAGCCCGTCACTTACGGTTGTGGAGCAGGCAACTGTGGGGCCTGTCGCTACGTATTGGCGCAGGGTGAAGTGGATCAAAAGAACGATTCCATCTTGTCCGCGTCTCAGCGCGAGGCCGGTGAGATTTTGGCGTGCCAGTGTCGACCACTGAGTGATTTAGTGCTGCAATCACCCACCCGTCAACAGGGTGATCCGGTCACGCTGTCGGGTCAGATAACACGGGTTGAGCGGCCGACGGCCGATCTGGTCAAACTGCGCATTAAATTGGAATCGCTACTGGATTTTGAGCCGGGCCAGTACGGCCTCTTGAAGACCCCTTATGGACCTGCCAGGCCGTATTCCTTTGCCAGTCCCGGCGGCCAGCCGGTGGTTGAGTTTCACATTCGTGCGGTACCCGGCGGTAAAACCGGGCAGGCGCTGTATGAAAACGCCAACCGTGGAGATCCGATCGAACTGACGGGTCCGATGGGGAATGCTTACGCCAAAGATTTAAATCGCCCAATCTGCATGATCGCAACCGGCACGGGCCTTGCGCCAATGAAATCTGTTTTGGCTCGTCTCATTCAGATTCAACATCCCGGCCCGGTGCGCTTAATTTGGGGTAATCGTTCCGAACAGGATCTTTACGAAGTCCGTGCGATTCAAGCCATGATGGATAGCATTGATGATGCCAAGTTTGTGCAGGTATTCAGTCGCGAGGGAGCTTGCCAACGGGTGACTGACGTATTGCAGTCCGAGGTGCCAAGCCTGATGGGGTGGACGGTTTTTTGTGCCGGAAACCCTGACATGGTGCGCGACGTTGAGGGCCAAGTTGCATTGATGGGACTGAATCAGGAAAACTGGCACGCAGATCCCTTCACTGCAGCCGAGGATTAAATCGATGTATTTGTTTGAACCCAGTGCCCGCCCCGCGTTGACGATTGCGGGCGACGAGCGCATGTTTCCCATTCGCCAGGTTTACTGCATCGGCCGTAACTACGCTGACCATGCCGCCGAGATGGGATTCGAGGCCACGCCGGAATCGCCATTCTATTTCTTGAAGCCAGCCGAGTGCGTGACTCAAAAGCCAGTGGTGCCTTTCGCGGTCGGCACACAGAAACTGCAGCATGAAGTGGAGCTGGTGGTAGCCCTGAAATCCGGTGGGCGGGGACTGACACCAGAACAAGCTCAAGTTGCGATCGCCGGCTACGCCGTGGGCCTGGACTTGACCCGTCGGGATTTGCAGATCAAAAACCGCGATCAAGGGCGGCCCTGGGAGATTGGTAAGGTGTTTGATGATGCGGCGCCGTGCTCAGCATTGCACCTGGTCGAGGACACCGGTTATTTGACTGAGGGCCCAATCGAATTGCTCATCAACGGTGAGACTCGACAGCAGGGCGACTTGAACCAGATGATTCATGATCCGGTTGCGCTGATTTGTTATCTGTCGACCCTACAAACCCTGCATGCCGGAGATTTGATCTTTACCGGAACCCCAGCGGGTGTCTCGGACTTGCAACCGGGCGACCGATTGACCGCCAAGTGCGCGGGCGTGGGCGAGATGTCCGTCACGCTGAGTGATTAAGCGTTGAATTCGTCGAGCTGAACATGTTTCAGCTCGCACACTAACGAACGGACTTCTTGGGCCCCGGCCCAATTGAGTTCGGGAAACTCTCTGCTCGCTTGGGCCACCAGTTCATCAAAGGCTTGGCCTCGTTCTTTGCTGATGGCTTCTCGGGCGCTTCCCTTGCCCTCTTGGTTGATGACGACCAAGGCGTCCAGAATGTCGGCGAGTTTAAGAATTCGGTATAGATAGGCCTGTTCAGGCTGCTTGGCCTCGTCCTCAAGACGTGCGGCGTCAGGGCAAATGGCACGCTCTAAGGTGTCAATCGGTGACTGCGTTCCTTGGAAATGAGCCTTGAGTGCCCGTTTGATTGGGGAGGGCATGTCGCCGGTGACAATCTCTGACAAATCATGTGTCAGCGCCAATTCATACAGGGTGACCTGTTGCTCGGCGGACAGGTCGGGGTGCACGCGAGCTGCAATTTCCCGAGCGTATAGCGCAACCAAGGCACTGTGTTCGGCGATAGACGGATAACGATGGCAATTGACGCTGTGCCAGCGGGTTACGGTGCCGGCGAAGGGCAGATTTCGGATATCAAACTTGAAAGGTTGCATAGCGAGGGTTCCAAATAACTGGACTCACGATGCCATAGCCCCGTTCAAATCCCAACCGAGGGCGAGATTTTTCACACAACTCGACTACCTTTTAACTATGCGCCGTCGCAGTTTCTTTTTCCTATTTGCCGCCACGCTTCCCGATTGGGGGCGCGCACTGGTCAAGCCGGGAGTGCTTGAGGATTTCTCGCGCCAGTATGGATCGCAGGCAGTGCGGCGGTTGAACGCGTGGCGGGACTTAATGGATGAGATCTCGGGGCTGCCATTGCCGAGCCGTTTGACCCGAACCAATGCCTTTTTTAATCAATTGGCCTTTGCCGAGGACGGCGAGCAATTCGGAAGTCGTGATTATTGGGCGACGCCGCTGGAGTTTCTTGGACGTGGCCGGGGCGATTGTGAGGAATTTGCGATCGCCAAATACGTGACCCTGGTTAAAGGCGGCGTACCGCTGGAGCAACTCAGGATTACCTACGTCAAAGCTTTGGAGTTGAATCAGGCGCACATGGTGCTGACCTGGGCCGACAAGCCAGGGGACATTCCCTTGGTGATGGACAACCTCATTGCCGACATCAAACCCGCCAACCAGCGCAAAGACTTGCTGCCGGTGTATAGCTTTAATGCCGAGAGTCTGTGGCTGACTCAAGGCAACAATGAAAAATATGTAGCGGATTCTTCTCGGGTAGGTCGATGGCAAGACCTGCGCGAGCGAATGGCTAAGGAGATAGTGCTGTGACATTACGCAGTCAACTCGCGATCGCAGTCAGCACATTGCTGTTTTTGATCTTTGTTTTATTGGCAGTGTTTGATGCCAGACAGTCGCGCGATTACTTGGATTATCAGTTGTCACGAACAGCCCAAGACACCGCAAACTCATTGTCGCTCAGCGTTCAGAGCGCCTGGCAAGATGCTCCGGACATTGCGATTTTGACCTCGCAGGTGGATGCGCTCTTCACGCAGGGCCTATACCAAGAGGTGTTGATTCAGGACAACGCCGGTAAAGCGCTGGTACAGCGGGCGAATTCAGAAAACACTCCCGAAGTGCCCGAATGGTTTGAATCGTTGTATGCGCTTGCCCCAGCCGCCGCCAGTGCCGAGATCAGCGATGGCTGGCGCATCATGGGCTCGGTATCCATAACCCCGCACCCAGGCTTGGCTTATCAAAATCTTTGGGGCCGATTCCAACAGGTCGCCGTTGGTTTGGCGTTGGGCGGAAGCCTGGCGATTGTGTTGGTGTTCTCTTTAATTGGGCGGTTGCTGGCGCCACTGGAACGCATCCGTCGTCAAACCGACTCCTGGGCCGTGGGTGATTTCAACAGCCTACCGCAAACCGAAATTGTTGAAGTGCAGCCCTTGATTGACAGCCATAACCGGACCAACGCCGCGCTGTCAGGCCTGATCACGGGTCTGCAGGACGATTTGGAATTGGCCCGGCGAACCAATGAGCTGGATGCGGTATCTGGCCTGTTAAATCGCGAGGCCTTTGTCAGGCAGATCGAGTCGGTGCTTCAGGGTGATGAAGCCGCCTTGGGTGCCATGATCATGGTCCGTTTGAAGTCATTGAACGAACTCAATGAATCGATCGGGCGGGCCTTGGTGGATGAATTTATAGTCAACCTATCCCATGCCATGTCAGACATGACGCCGCGTGCCCAGGTGTTGGGCCGCATGAACGGGTCGGATTGGTCCTTAATGGTACCGGGACTGGATGAAGAGCAAGCGAGCGAATACTGCGGCCGTATTCAATGGCTGTGCGAAAAGCTGGCGCCCGTGCAAGAGGAGTTGATTCAGGTCGTCGCCACGCCCGTGCGTACTGGCATGCCGCTATCTGACATCTTAGGCCGTTTAGATCGTGGCTTAATGGAGGGGCTTAAAGACGCCTGGGTGCCCGAGGCGAAACAAATGCCGGGTTGGCGAATGAATTGGCGTCGACATGTCGGCGAGGTCTTTGGACCTAAGAACTTGAGTTTTCGCAGCATGGCCGTGGTCGATCGAGAAAAACAGCCGATTTATAACTTGTTGTTGACTCAACTCAGCGGCCCCGAAGGCGAACCGATCGGCGCACCGAGTTTCATTCCGGTCTTGGCTAAGCTGGATCGGTTAAGTGAACTGGATGAAATGGCGGTTCAGGAAGTCTGCAAACGCGCGCAGCAGCGTCCACAGGGCGTCACTTTGTCCGCCGATGCGATTCAGCACCCCGATCGATTGGAGCGCTATGTCACGCTTATCGGTGATCAGGCAGCCAAAATCACCATTGAATTGAGCGAAGCGGACTTGGTGGCGGCTAAGCCCATGTGGGGAACGCTCGAGCGGATTCTGCGCGCGTATCCCAGTTGGGTGTTGAAGCATGCCGGACTTCATAGCGAAACCTTGGATTTGGTCAGACGCTTTGCGCCAACGGCGGTCAAACTCGATAACGCCCTCATACGAACGTCCATGAACCAAGGGGCAGAGAAAAGCGTCGTGCGAACTACGTCGCATCTGCTCCACAGTTTGCAGTGCAAAGTGCTGGCCGAGGGCATTTCAGAATCCAACACCTGGGATTGGGTGATGTTGCAGGGCTTAGATGGAGGGCAGGGTTTATTCCTGTTTGAGGATCCGGTCCAGTAACGATTGAGGTGCCTTCTCTAAATGGATTTGAGGAGACACCGAAATGAGAAGCGTGGCCGTGGTTTTATCTATCGTAGCAATGGCGCCGGCTGTGGCCGTCGATCGAGAAGACATGTGGGTGGTCCCGGACATGTTGTTGATGGATCATGATGGCGATGGCATTGCAGATCAGAATGACGATTGTGTAAACACCGCCACAGGCAAGATTGTCGACTTCATGGGGTGCGAGTTGCCCGTCGACCGCTTCGGTCAAAATCCAATTAATATCCGATTTGATTATGATCAGTCTGTGGTCAAGCCAGAGTACTTTAGCCAGTTACAGGGGTTTTCCAACATGTTGAGTCAGCAGCCGGAATTGGCAATCGAGCTCAGCGGACATACCGATGCCCGTGGGTCCGATGAATACAACCAGGCGTTATCAGAACGTCGATCCAACGCAGTGGCCCAGGTGCTGATCGAGCGTTTCGGCGTTAATCCGGCGCAATTATTTATGGTCGGCTATTCCGAGGGTGTGCCCCTTGCGATTGGCGAGACTGAACTGGAGTGGTCCCAGAACCGTCGAGTTCAAGCACAACTGACTCGCCATAGCAGCGGTGTTCAATTTGTAAAAACCCAGGGCTCAGAGTAGCGGATCTTCTTCAGGTAACAGCTCAGGTAGATCGTTGATCTGCGAACGTAACTTCTGTCTGCTGAGTAGTTTCTTTTGAGCGGCTGGCGGAAGATCCGTCAGCCGAATCGTATTTTGCTTAATCAACAAAAAGATTAAGTCGTCCAGAATTCGAATCGAATCCAAGTCGCTGGCTGATAGTACACCTTTTATGCCCCCCAGCCCGTCATCGGTAGAACCTGTACTAGGATCTAGTACGAGGAAGGCCTGCACTTCGGCTGCCTCAGGATTCAGGAATTCCTGATTCGTAAATTGGGCCGTGGCATGCAATGCCACGATTTGATTTTGGTTGTTCCGTTCTATGTAAGGCATAACGACTCGTGGTGACTTCAACAAACTCCGCCAACAGTATAGGCACAGAACCTCAGACGCGCGCACCCAGTATTGGACCTGAGCTATGGGCTGAAAAAGGCTATCTGCGTGAAGCGGTTATTGCTGGCATCCTGGCGAATTTAATGGCCTTAGTATTGCCCTTGTTTGTCATGACCTCGTACGACCGAGTTTTGCCAAACGCGGCGTTCAGTTCGCTCTGGGCTTTGGCGATAGGGGTGGTGATCGCAGCGCTTGTGGATATTTTTGCACGCTCTGCTCGTTCTAAGCTGTTAGAGCATCTTGGTCGCCGGATCGATCTGCGATTAAGTTCGCGACTGTTACAGCGGATGTTGCGCGTACCCTACGTCAACCGGCCAAAGCAGCTAGGCGAAATCAGTGCCGGTTTCCGTGAGCTGGAGTCGTTAAGAGGGCTTCTCAGCAATACGACACTGACAGTTCTGGTTGATTTGCCTTTCGCGATTTTGTTCATCGCGATCATTGCGTTTATGGCGCCGGCATTGGCGTTCCCTGGCATGGTGGCCTTGCCAGTTTTGTTACTGGTCGCCCTATTGGCCGGACGCATGGCGGCCAGCCGACAGCCCAAATTACTTGAAGCGACTCGTGCTCAATCGGCAGCCTTAGTAGAAGGGTTTTCTCAGTACGAAACCGTCAAGTCGATGGCCCTGGAGGATTCAGTCAGCCAGCGTTGGGAGCAGGCCACGGTTGATCGTAGTGATCATCAAGACCATGTGAAGCATTGGAATGCGACGCCAAGTTATGTCAGCGCCGCTGTGTCCATGCTGGCCAGCGCAGGCGTCGTCATTATCGGCGCGTACCTTGTGGCCGAGCAGCAAATCTCGATGGGCGCACTGATTGCCGCGATGATTCTGACCGGGCGCGCAATCGCGCCGGCCGCGGGACTGGCCAGCTTAATTAATGCATGGAGCCAGGCCCGTCAGGCCTTCGCGGGAATCAGCCAACTACTCACCGCGAGTGAGGCAGAAGGACAGCATCAGAGCGAGGTGCGGGGGCAGTGGCAACTGGAAGCGGTCGAGGTCACCTATCCTGATATGGCAAAACCTGCATTAGCAGGCGTCACGCTCAACATCCAGCCTGGTGAGCGAATCGGGGTGCTAGGGCGTGGAGGCAGTGGGAAAACTACCTTGGCTCGCATTTTAGGAGGTGCACTGGTTCCTGAACGAGGACTGACCAAACTCGATCAAGTGGACTTGGCGAGTTGGAATTCTAAAAGCCGAGCTGAAGGTGTCGGATATTTCCCCCAGCAACCGGGTTTTATGGCCGGCACGGTTCGCGAAAACCTGTTGTGGGGATTAACAGAGGTTGACGAAGCCGCCATTACCGAAGCCTGCGAACTGACCGGCTTGAATGAGTATTTGGCGGGTTGGGCGGCCGGGTGGAACCACCCTGTCGGCGAGAGCGGTGCAATGTTGTCCGGCGGCCAGCGATCCGTGTTGGCCTTGACCCGCTTAATCCTGCGAGACCCAAGTTGGGTGGTTTTGGATGAGCCCACCGCGCATTTAGATGCCCGTCACGAGATTGCGCTGCGGGATCGATTGCTGCCATGGCTGCAAGAGCGGGGCTGCCTGCTGGTCACGCATCGCAGCAGCATGTTGAAACTGGTGGAGCGCTTGTTGATCGTAGAAAACGGTCAAATCGTTGCCGACGGGCCAAAAGATGAAGTGCTTCAGATGTTGAAGCAAGGCCAGAGCAAAGCCGCATGAGCCAGTTGATCCAATCGCGCCTAGATCGGCCAGGAAACCCTATGATGCGTCTGGGTCTTTGGACGCTGCTTTTAAGTGTCATGGCCTTTGGGTACTGGGCTTACGAAACTGAGCTGCCTCATGTCGTCCGCTCAGAGATCATCATTGAGCCCGCTGGCGAAGTGCAACAAATCCAACATCCTGATGGCGGGACCTTGGCTGAGTTGTTGGTTCGCTCAGGCGATCAAGTCGAGGCGGGTCAGGTCTTACTGCGGATCGATCGGACACGAGCAGCATCCAATCTAGACGAGAATGAAGCTCGTCAGCGCGCATTACGTGCCCGGATGTCACGGTTAAAAGCCGAAGCTATGAACCGGCCTTACATCCCGGAGGATCCGACGATGTCGGAACAATTGGCGACCTACCAAGCCCGGCAACAGGCCATCCAGCAACAGCAGCAGGTATTGGACGAGCGTATCGAAGGCGTCAGAGCGCAGTTGGCGTCAAATCAGACGGCTATTGGTGCCGCCAAAGATGCACTGGTAAGTGCTGATCGCGAACTGCAGCAGTTTGAGAAGTTACAAGAGTCAGGTGCGGTTTCAGACGTTGAAGTGCTTCGTCTGCAGCGTGAAGTGCGCGAACGTCAGGCTAGTGTTGATCAATTAACCTCGGACGGACCGCGGCTTAAGGCTGAACGTCAAGCACTGCAACAAG
>JAAXJV010000092.1 GCA_012269655.1 Pseudomonadales bacterium | reverse complement strand
GGGCCAGACCTTGCCATTCCCAACCAACGGCTATCAGGGCGATTACATTGCCGATATCGCCGCCGATCTAGGAGCCGAGGTGGGCGATCAGTTCGCCGTTAGCGCCGAGGAAATCTTGGCCGATCTGCCTCCAGATGCACCCGAGGGCGATAAAGAAGTCTACATCGATGCCGTGATTGCCCGAGGTAAAGCCCTGCATGGGGATTCCGGTTGGGATCGATTCCGCCGCGCGGCATTGGACGGAATTTTGGCGGGTATCCGTGAGGACCTGGCGGACTTCCGTGTCGAATTCGATCAGTGGTTTAGCGAAAAGTCACTGATGGACAATGGCGACGTAGCTGAGGCTCTGAGTGACTTGGTCGCCTCGGGACACACCTTCGAAGAAAAAGGTGCGCTGTGGTTTCGTTCAACTGCCTTTGGCGACGACAAAGACCGAGTACTCAAGCGCGATAACGGCGAGACCACCTATTTTGCCTCGGATGTGGCCTACATCCGAAACAAACTCAAGCGCGGATTTGATCGCGTGATCTATGTGTTCGGTGCTGACCACCACGGCTACGTGGCGCGCATGAAGGCTGCGACCGAAGCATTGGGCTTTGATCCCGAGCGTGTTGAATTCCAATTGGTCCAATTTGTCAGCCTGTATCGCAACGGCGAAAAAGCTCAGATGTCGACTCGATCAGGCGAGTTCATCACGCTAGAAGACCTGCGTCATGAAGTCGGTAACGATGCGGCTCGAATCTTTTACGCCAGCCGCAAAGTCGACGTTCCTATGGATTTCGATTTGGACCTAGCGACTCGGCAATCCAAGGACAACCCGGTCTATTACGTTCAGTACGCCCACGCACGGGTGCATGCCTTATCACGCAAATTGACCGAAATGGGTGAAGCCTTGGACTTACCTCGCGGCTTAAACGCACTGGATCAGCTGACCCAAGAAGACGAGAAAGAACTGGCCACCGCCATTGGTAAGTTCCCTGGGTTAATTGAGCGAGCCGCCAACGATCGGGCACCGCACGTGCTCGTGCATTACTTAAACGATTTGGCCGCCAGCTTCCACGGATATTACAACTCGACTCGCGTACTTGACGGCGAGGACGATCTGAAACAAGCACGTCTGGCGCTGTGTCATGCCACCGGGCAAGTCATCCGCAACGGTCTACGCATTTTGGGCGCCACTGCACCGGAGCAGATGTGAGCGACGATATGCCCAAGCTGGGACCGCGCCTGATTGTTCTGGCGCTTACCAGCTTGTTCATCGGGGGTTTCTTAACCTGGCTGTACCTGCAGGATCCGAGCACCGAATTGCCCAAGCCGGCAATCGATCCGGCGCCGCCTGAAACCTCAGAACAAAAAGCCAACGCTCCGCGCGGAAGCTTTCAGTTTTATGATTTGCTGGTCGAAACCGAGGTGCCCGTCGAGGTCGAGCCCGAGCCTGATCGGCCCAAAGACGGCCGCAGCGTATTTTTGCAGGTCGCAAGCTTCAAAGATCCCAAAGACGCAGAATCGACTCGGGTTCAGCTGATTATGATGAACCTAACCAATCCGGTCATCGAAACTCGGGACGGCTGGCATCGCCTAATCGTTGGGCCGTACAACGAAGATCGCAAACGTTTCGTGGCTCAGGACCTGTTAATCAAGCAGGGTTACGAATATCTCGTACTGCGCCGTTAACCATTGAAATTCTGCGCCACGGGGCCACTATTCTAGGCCACACGCAAGGAGCAGGTTATGGATCAAATGCGCGGCACCACCATCGTTTCTGTCAGGCGAGGCAATCAAGTCTGCTTGGGCGGCGATGGCCAAGTCACCCTGGGCAACACTGTGATGAAAGGCAATGCACGCAAAGTTCGTCGCCTGCACAACGGGCAGGTACTGGCCGGATTTGCTGGCGGCACCGCCGATGCATTTACCCTGTTTGAACGTTTTGAAGAAAAGCTGTCCAAGCATTCTGGCCAACTGACCCGAGCGGCCGTTGAGCTAGCCAAGGACTGGCGTACCGATCGCGCTTTGCGCCGACTTGAAGCCTTGTTGGCGGTCGCCGACCCAACCGCCAGCCTAATCATTACCGGCAACGGGGATGTGATGGAGCCTGAAGATGGGCTGATCGCCATCGGGTCCGGTGGTCCCTTTGCTCAGTCCGCGGCCATGGCGCTGATGGCCGAGACCGATATGGATGCCGAAAGCATCGTAAAACGCTCTTTAAGCATTGCCGGTGACATCTGCATCTACACCAACCATAACCACATTATTGAAACCATGGAGATCCCCTCGTGAGCATGACGCCTGCGCAAATCGTCCAGGAATTGGACAAACACATCGTCGGGCAGTCGAGCGCGAAACGCGCTGTGGCGATTGCACTGCGCAACCGCTGGCGACGCATGCAACTACCGGCCGAGATGGCACAGGAGATCACGCCCAAAAACATTCTGCTGATTGGCCCAACGGGCGTGGGTAAAACCGAGATCGCTCGACGTTTGGCCCGGTTAGCCAACGCACCCTTTATCAAAGTCGAGGCGACTAAGTTCACCGAGGTGGGCTACGTCGGACGCGAAGTCGACAGCATCATCAAAGATTTAGTCGAAACCAGCCTCAAAGAAAGCCGCAGCCAAGCCATGCAAGAGGTGGGTCACCAAGCCAAAGATGCCGCGGAAGAACGTGTGCTGGACGCCCTGGTTCCGCCTGCGCGAGGTGAGCAGACGGACGAAAATAACCAAACTCGACAGCTATTTCGCAAGAAACTCCGCGAAGGCGACCTAGACGATAAAGAAATCACAATAGCGCTGTCCCAGACCGCGC
>JAAXJV010000275.1:1240-2849 GCA_012269655.1 Pseudomonadales bacterium | reverse complement strand
GATGGTGCTCACGAATGGATTTGAACCATCGACCTCTACGTTACCAACGCAGTGCTCTACCGACTGAGCTACGTGAGCGATGGGCGCGAATAATACAGCGGTAACACAGGCTGTCAACCTGTTTTCGCGCTGAGCCACTGAATTAAAAACTTCTTACACCAGGGCTCTATCGCGGGTTCATATTGGAGCGCATCCGTCACATGTGTGTCGGCCGGCTTTGCGCCCGGCCCAACCAGTTTATGGGCTGCTCGATCCAGCCAGCGCTGGCGCATTTCATCATCGACCTCAGGATGGAACTGGACGCCCCAGTGCACACCGTTTTGGATCGCTTGGACTCGCCCTTGCGGATCCCTGCAACTGACTCGGAACTCATCGGCTGGATCCATCCATTCACTGTGCCACTGGTATACCCAATCTAAATCTGCAAACCGTCGATCTCGCTCTCCCAATGGGTGCCAGCCCATCTGAACCTGCCCGGTTGGACAGCGAATCACCTGGCCACCGTAGGCCAGGTTTAAAAATTGCGCGCCCAAGCAAATCCCCAAGTAGGGCTTTTGGTGTTGTAGAAATTGTTTGATGAGTGTGAGTTCGCTAGCCATTTCAGGATCGTTAACGCTCATTGGCCCGCCGAATACCACCAGCGCATCCGCATGTTCCAATGCGATTGGCAAACATCCGTCAATGCACGGCCTAGCCTCGACAACTTGATGACCCAGCTCTGTTAAGATCCGCCCCACTCGTCCTGCGGTCGAGTGTTCAGCGTGCAAAAACAACAAAATCTTCATGGGGGTACCCTAGTGCAACGGATTCAAATTCGTCCAGCGCGGATTAGCGATCGAGACACCTTGGTCCAGGGCAATCAATCATTGGCCCGCGAAACCGAAGGATTAGAATTAGACCGGCAAATCGTAGCCATGGGCGTCGAACATCTGATTCACCACCCAGAACTCGGCCAATACTGGATTGCCGAGATTGATCGAAACATCCTCGGACAATGCATGATCACGACCGAATGGTCAGATTGGCGCAATGCGCCCATGTGGTGGTTTCAGAGCGTCTACGTTTGGCCCAGTGCTCGTCGGCAAGGCGTATTTAGACAACTGCATGAACACG
Organism: Pseudomonadales bacterium; assembly: GCA_012269655.1. GTDB lineage: Bacteria > Pseudomonadota > Gammaproteobacteria > Pseudomonadales > Litorivicinaceae > Litorivicinus. The sequence goes on along the minus strand of JAAXJV010000275.1, from coordinate 1,736 downwards.
TGGTGACCCAGGCACGCGAGCAGGGTGTCGCTGAGCTTCGTCTGTACGTTGAAAAAGACAATAAAGTGGCGCAGTCTACCTATCAAGCACTAGGTTTAGCGGGTGGCCATTACGAAGTTTTCGAACAAACTTTAGGGCAAAGCTAGCACTCAAGTACCGATGTCTTTGCCGGCGAATGGTCTACTCTCGAACACAGAGGTGGACAGTATGAAGTTTACGGCAGGAGAACGAACCACACCCGCACGACGGGTATTCGAAGTCATTCAAACCGCGGGCGGTGCCAGTCCTTATGAAGTCTACCGCAACACCCAGTTAGTCGCGTCTACACGGGACGCCGAGTGGTATTGCAAAGAGCTCTATCGCTTAGGCTTGGTTGAGAAAAGTGGCAGCGCTTGGATCCCCGTGATGCCCATTCCTGCTGATCTACAACTCATACTGCGCGAAGTGAAAGGCCCTTCGCACCGATCCAGCTTGAAAGGCCTGCACTTCAACGAGC
>JAAXJV010000275.1:0-1230 GCA_012269655.1 Pseudomonadales bacterium | reverse complement strand
CCGAAGATTCCGATGCCTAGAGGCCGCTTTGCAGATAGACTGCAGCGATGCGCAGAGAAATCCCTCGCCTTCGGTTAGAAGGCCAACTCCCCACCGGCTTAATTATTGATGCTCGAAGCGAAAGCGAGTTCGCAGCCGATCACATTCCCGGGGCGATTAATCTCCCAACCTTAAATGATCAAGAACGCATCGAAGTCGGCACGCTGTACAAACAGGTCAGTCCATTTAAAGCACGTATTCGTGGTGCGTCATTAGCCGCCCGCAATATCGCCGACCACGTAGAACATAGCCTCAGCGAGCTACCACAAGGCCACCCCATGTGGGTGTATTGCTGGCGAGGCGGACAACGCAGTGGCTCGTTAGCCCTAGTACTTAAAGAAATCGGTTTTTCGCCCAAGCTGATCAACGGTGGCTACAAGCACTGGCGCAACGAAGTCATGTCAGGGTTACCCAAGCAGATTGAGTCTCTCAAATGGCGTGTACTGTCTGGCCCGACTGGCGTTGGCAAGACTCGTTGGCTAAAAGCCCTAACCGAGGCTGGTGAATCCACTTTAGATCTGGAAGGCTTAGGGGGGCATCGCGGCAGTCTATTGGGCGACGTCAGCGGCGGACAACCGACCCAACGAGCGTTTGAGAGTCGCCTATACCATCACCTCTCCTCGATGGAGGCTGGAGCAGAGGTTTGGGTTGAAAGCGAATCTGCCAACTTGGGTAAGCTCACCATTCCGGCCGCACTGATGGCCAAAATCCATGCTGCCCCTCAGGTTGAACTTCAGGTCAGCCTCGAGGATCGAGTGGCTCAGTTACTAAAAGATTATCCCATGTGGATCGCTGCACCGGATCAGTTGATCGAAAAACTCAACGTCCTCCGGCCTAGGCACAGTAATGCCCGGATCGATCAGTGGATCACCTGGATCAATCAGGGCAACTTTGAGGCGCTGGTATCAGACCTCCTGATCCATCATTACGATCCCGCCTATGCGCATGGTGCGAAGCGTTTGAATCAATCGGATCGAACCGAAGTATCTGTTGGCTCAACGCAGGACACGCTGAGCCAACTGATCAAGATCAGGCAGTTGACTTAAGCCGACTGCCCGAACAAGGCCTTAGCGTCGTCCAAGGCTCCCATGTCTTCAATCGTTGACGGCACAACATAATCCTGTCCGTCAGCGATCTTACGCAAAATCGCCCGTAAGATTTTTCCTGAACGAGTCTTGGGCAAACGGTTCA
>JAAXJV010000049.1:1596-2854 GCA_012269655.1 Pseudomonadales bacterium | reverse complement strand
TCAAAAAAGGGACTACGCCAATGCGATTAAAAAATCCGCTCGCACCTGAGGCTCGTGATGACTTTACGATGCCCGGTGAAATTAACCGTGAATCTGGACTCTATGAAGCTGCTTTACAGGCTGGCGCAGATTTAATTCGCCGCCCTAAGCAAGCGCCGGCCGCCAGTGTGGCGCGCCAGCACCAGAAAGGTCGAATGACGGTTTGGGAGCGAATTGATCAATTGGTCGACGAGCCACCCACCATCCTCTTCCAGAACTGGGGTAAAAACCTAGACGGTGCGAGTCTGGTGACCGCCATTGGTAAAGTCGGCGGTCGCGACGTCGCAATTTACGGTCACGACTTTACGGTTCGTGCGGGCTCAATGGATGCCACCAACGGCTCTAAGCTCGCCCAGCTCTTCCAATTAGCCGGCAAGATGCGGATTCCCGTAGTTGGTTTTAACGACTCGGCCGGTGCTTATGTGCCTGCCGGTGTTGGCGGTCTAGACGGCTATGCCGAGGCATTCAAGGCACTGCGGGATATTTCTGGTGTAGTGCCCAGCATCATGTGCATGTTTGGCTTTAACGCCGGCGGTGGCTCATACCTGCCTCGCCAAGGCAGCTTTATTATTCAGCCTCGCAACACCTTCTTCGGTTTGACTGGACCGGGCGTTGTCAAATCTGTTTTGGGTGAAGACGTGACCGCAGACGAGCTGGGCGGACCCGAAGTGCATGCACACACCGGCGTGACCGATTTCATCGTTGAAGACGAAGTGGCTGCCATCCGCAAAGTCCGCCGAATTCTGCGCTATCTGCCCGGCCACAACGCCGAAATGGCGCCCGTCCAACGGACCAGTGATCCGCTGGATCGAAAAACCTGGGAAGCCGACATTCTGTTTAAAAAGGCGTTTAACGGACCTAACGGTTTTAACACGCCACTGGAAATTGGCATTTTGATTCAACAACTGTGCGACCACGGGGACTATCTGGAGATCCAGCCCAATCGCGCGGAAAACACCCTGTGTGCGCTGGGTCGCATGGGCGGACAGGTGATTGGATTTGTCGCCAACAACTCGGCGGTGGCCTCCGGACAGATCGATATCGAGGCGTCCTATAAGAACGCCCGCTTTATTCGCTTCTGTAACCTTTACAACATTCCCATGGTCTTCGTCGAAGACACCACTGGGTTTAAGCCGGGTACCGAACAAGAACACGGCGGCGTAGTCCAGGCAGGCCGAGCCATGTTGGATGCCATCATTGACCTGCGTACGCCCCGTTT
>JAAXJV010000049.1:0-1496 GCA_012269655.1 Pseudomonadales bacterium | reverse complement strand
ATTGATGCTCAGCTAACCGCTCGCTACGAAGCCGATTTGATGAACCCGAACGAGGCGTTGAGCCTAGGTTCTATCAGCCAACTCGTGATGCCCCAGAATCTGCGTCAGGTCATCGGATCCGAAATGCAGCGCTACATCGAACATTACCAGCCCGCGCCCATGGACGGCGTGCAACGCGAATTCCACTGAGGTCTGTCATGAGTTTAAATCCGTTAGTTCACCAAGCCCGCCGTTTGGGCTCGAATGCCTCAAGCTGGGTCCAACAATTTAGTGTTGAAGGCTTTAAGGTTCTGATTATCTGCCGCGGCCCGATCCGCAAAGAAGTCATGGATACTTTGAGCGAAATGGGTGCCGAATACGGCATTTTGTTGTCTGAAAAAGACTCTGTTGCTTACAAAAATGCCTTAGCACCTGAGCTAAGACAAATCGCGCGCCATGATCGCGTGCATCGAGTGCCTGACTATACCGGTGTCGATAAAACTGAACGGGATGCCCGCATCCAGCAGATCATCGACATCGCAAAGAGTAACGGCTACGACGGCATTTTTGCCGGCTATGGCTTCATGGCCGAAGACGAAGCCTTGGTCAGTGCGATCGAAGCCTCGGGGCTTAATTTCGTTGGACCCTGCTCACGCACCGTGCGCCAAGCCGGCATGAAGGATGAAGCCAAACGGACGGCCTTAGCCGCAGGCGTGTCTGTCACCCCTGGCGTTGACAATCTGACCGTGCGCACCGTTTTAGCTAAGGGTTCCTTGGCCGACATGGCTGCCGAATATGGATTGGAATTGCCAGAGGGCGATCCGGAAAGCCAAGCCGAGGCGCTATTGGTGCAAAGCTATACTCAAGGCTTTGACCTGATCAGCATGGACGACATTGCCACGCAAGCTCAGCGAGAAGTCGAAAGCCTTTACGCCGAATACCCCAAGAACCGCATCCGCATTAAAGCCATTGGTGGCGGTGGCGGTAAGGGACAACGGATCCTTCCCAGCCCCAAAGACTGTGATGGCGATGCCGTAACAGCGGCGGCCAATACGGCTGAGTTGGTGCGTGAAGTTCTGGCTGAGGTCAAAGCCACCGGCGTCGGTGATAACAAAAACGTCTTGCTGGAACTCAACATCGAGACCACACGTCACCAGGAAATCCAAGTCATTGGTAACGGCGAGTGGTGCTTAACCCTAGGCGGACGTGATTGCTCCGCTCAGATGCATGAACAGAAGCTACTCGAAATCTCGACGTCCATCGAAATGCTGCAGGATGCCATCAATGCGGAAACGGATGATGAGCGAAAGCAGTCCCTGCAACAGGACTTGGTCATCCTCGAGCGCATGGAAGACGAAGCCACGCGTTTTGGTAGTGCAGTGGGTCTAGACAGCGTCAGCACATTCGAATGTATCGTTGACGATGACCGCCACTACTTCATGGAGATGAACACCCGAATTCAGGTGGAACACCGAGTCTCTGAGCTCTGCTACGGTCTGAAATTCACCAACCCGGCG
>JAAXJV010000081.1 GCA_012269655.1 Pseudomonadales bacterium | reverse complement strand
CAAGCCCACTGAACCAAGGGTTTACCGGCTAGATCCAGTAGTGGCTTGCCCGGTAGCCGAGTTGAACCATAACGAGCGGGAATAACGCAGATGTAGTCCATTAACGATCCAATTTCTCTTCTAGACTAATTTGTCTCGCGTGCTCTGGAAGCATGCGAGGAATATCATCAACAATCGGAAAGGCCAGCTCGCAGGGGTAACAAATCAATTCGTCACTGGCCTGCACTCGGGTCAGCGAGCCTTTGCAAATCGGGCATACCAACAGCCCCATCAATAACTTTTGTTCGTGTTTTTGCATTGCTGACACCAGTCAATCCAAGCTTGGGTTAACTTTACCGCGTCCACCTGAGCTTCGACCACCCAAGTGTCATCACCGCCAATCGCACCCGATTTGACCGCATCTTTATCGGTCAATAGAACCGGGCCCTTGACCAGTTTATTTTGAATCGACTGCTCGTAGTCAAAATGATCCGGTAATGGCACTCGGTTAAGTCGGTAACCGGCAGCTTCTAACTGCTGAAAAAAGCCTTCGGGATTACCGATACCTGCGACTGCATTGACACAGGGCTCGGTGTTCAGCCCATGCAAAGGCAAGGTTTGCTGGGTCAAAAGATTGCGCAGGACCATGGCCTGAACCTGAAAACCAAACCGCCCGTCCCGAGGCGTTGCGGAGCGCTCCAGCACCCAGTCCACGGTATTGAGCCGATCCGGAGACTCGCGCAATGGGCCGGCTGGCAGTAGACGCTGATTGCCAAATTGGCGAGCACCGTCTATCACCAGAATTTCAAAGTCTCTCCACAGTGGGTAATGCTGAAGACCATCGTCACACAGAACCAGATCTACTTCAGATGTTTGCAACAGCATCTCAACCGCTCGAGGCCGGTCGACCCCAACCACGACGGGTGCTCGCGTTTGAATATGGAGCATCAAGGGCTCATCACCCACCACCGCAGGGTCGCTGGTCTCAATCACGCGCCGCGGCCATTGGCTGGCAATACCTCCGTAACCTCGGCTGACAATGCCGACCCTAAGACCTTGGGCAATAGCAACCTGCGCAAGCAGACCCACGACCGGAGTCTTACCGGTGCCCCCGGCGGTTAAGTTTCCCACCACCACAATGGGCACTGGATAAGGCGAGGATTGACTTTGCCACCGCTCTAGCGCCCGTTTACGGCGCCGACGAGCGACCCAGCCGGTTATCCACGAGAACGGAAGTAAAGCCCTGGAGCGCCAATCCTGGCCGTACCAAATTTGCTCCCAGTTCATGCCTGTCCTTCAAGGTTAAGTCGGGCATACAGACCTTGCTGGTCGATTAATTGGTTGTGCGTGCCCCGCTCAACAATCGCACCGTTTTGCATTACCAAGATCTCGTCGGCATTACGAATGGTGGACAATCGATGGGCGATAACTAAGACGGCGCGATCTTTAGCCAATGCCTCTAGCGCTTGTTGGAAGGCCCGCTCTGACAGGTTATCCAATGCACTGGTGGCCTCATCCAAAATCAAAATTGGAGGCTTAACCAGCAAAGCTCGAGCAATCGCTAGACGCTGACGTTGACCCCCCGACAGTTGTGTGCCCTCACTGCCCAGCTTGGCATCCAGCCCTCCATCTAACGCTTGAGCAAATTCATAGGCCTGAGCCTGTTCTAAGGCTTGCCAGATTTCCTCATCGGACAAATCCACACCCAAGGTCAAGTTTTCACGTAGCGTTCCATCAAAGACCACGACCTGCTGGCCGACCCAGGCCAGTTGAGATCGATACTGCTCCAGCACGTAATGCTCAATGGGCTGCCCATTTAATTTAATGCTTCCCGCGCTAGGCTCATAAAAACGCGAAATCAGGGCAGCGACTGTCGTTTTGCCCGCACCGGAGGGGCCGGCCAATGCCACCACCTTTCCGCGGGACAAGGTGAAGTCGAGCCCTTGCAAGGCCAAACCACTGGCCCCGGGGTAACCAAAATCAACACCATTAAACTCGAGGGATTGAAACGATTGCGGGGTTTGTTCCCCCAAATCTTGCTCCTCGGCCTGATCCAACACCTGGAACAGATCCCCCGCGGCAGCGAGTCCGCGTTGCAATACCGCAGAAATTTCGGACAGCTGACGAAGTGGCTTGGCCATCATGGACGCAGCGGTAATAAAGGCGACGAAAGTACCGGTACTGGTTCCGCCCAGAAAATCAGGCGACAAGGCCAACCAGACCAGAAACGAAAGCGACATCGCAACCAACAATTGAATCAGCGGCACGCTGAATGCCTTGGTGGCCGCCAATTTCATATTTTGAAGACGGTTGTGTTCACTAACCTCGGCAAACTTTTCAGTGGCCATGTCCTGCGCTCCAAAAACGCGCAGGAGTCGACTGCCTTCTACCACCTCACCGACTTTTTGAGTCAGGTCGCCCATCGAATTTTGAATCCGTGTCGATTGACGACGAAAGGCTTTGCCGGCTGCACTCACCACGATACCGATCAGCGGAGCCACCGCGAAGAACACCAACGTCAACTCCCAATCAATCCAGAGCATGTAAGCCATCAAACCCAGCACGAATAGCCCTTCGCGAACCAACACGGTAATCGCCGTTGTCGCCGCTTGGGTCACCTGCTCAACATTGAAAGTAATCCGGCTAACTAAATTGCCCTGTCCTGACTGATCCAACTGGGCCACTGGAATGGTCAAGTACTTTTTGAATAGATCGATGCGGAAAAAGTGCACCAAATTGCGGGCAACCAACTCAAGGAAATAGGTACCCAAAAAGGTGCCAACGCCTCGGATAAAGAAAATACTGACCAATAAAATCGGCAGACGCAGACGATCCGCAGGATCCTGCAGCCCGATTGCATCGACCAACTGACGCATCA
>JAAXJV010000286.1 GCA_012269655.1 Pseudomonadales bacterium | reverse complement strand
ATCGGCGTTGAAAAGGGCGAAATTGCAGTCATCGTGGGCCCGAACGGTGCTGGTAAATCCACTGCGATGAAGGCCACCTTCGGCATGTTGAATTTGCGCGAAGGTCGCGTGATGTTTGATGGCGAGGACATCACTCACCTCAAACCTGAAGAGCGCGTATTAAAGGGCATGGGCTTTGTGCCGCAAACCCATAACGTATTTACTTCGATGACGGTCGAAGAAAACCTCGAAATGGGTGCCTTTATCCGTCGCGACGACATCGGTTCAACCATGGAGCAGGTCTTTGATCTGTTTCCGATTCTAAAAGAAAAGCGCAACCAGCCCGCTGGCGAGCTATCCGGCGGACAGCGGCAGCAGGTCGCCGTGGGACGTGCTTTGATGACTCAGCCCAAGGTACTTTTGTTGGACGAACCGACGGCGGGTGTTTCCCCCATCGTGATGGACGAGCTATTCGATCGAATCATCGAAATCGCCCGTCAGGGAATCGCGATCTTGATGGTTGAGCAAAACGCCAAACAAGCGCTGAACATCGCCGACAAAGGCTATGTTTTGGTGCAGGGCGCCAACCGATTCACCGACACAGGTGAGGCCTTGATGGCCAACCCTGAAGTTCGTAAAGCATTCCTAGGGGGCTAATATGACAGACGTCTTAAACGCGTTGGTCTTGATGGCCAACTTCATTTTTATTCCGGGTTTGACCTACGGCAGTCAGCTAGCGCTGGGTGCACTGGGCGTCACGCTAATCTACAGCGTGCTGCGTTTTTCAAACTTTGGCCATGGCGAGATGATGTCCTTTGGCACCATGTTCACCATCTTCTTTACTTGGTTGTTCCAAAGCTGGGGGATCAGCATCAAGCCCTTGCCGACGGCACTGTTGGCGCTGCCCTTTGGCATTATCGCGACGATGATTCTGGCGCTGGTGATGGACAAAACGGTGTATCGCTACCACCGCGAAAATAAATCTTCGAACGTGATTTTCCTGATCGTCTCGATCGGCACCATGTTCGTCATTGGCGGCATCGTACGTTTCGCGATTGGTCCGGCCGACCAGATCTTCTTCGATGGCACGCGCTTCTTGATGAAGGCCCGTGAATTCAAAGAAATGACCGGTCTGCGCGAGGGCATGGCGATCAAAATGACTCAAGCGATCACCATCGTGACCGCGGTCATCGTCGTGGCCTTTATCTGGTGGTTCTTGAACAAGACGCGCACCGGCAAGTCCATGAGGGCCTATTCGGATAACGAGAATCTGGCCCTATTGTCGGGTATTGATCCGGCCCGCGTGGTGATGGTGGCTTGGTTATTGGTCGCGGCGTTGGCTGCCATTGCCGGTACGCTGTACGGACTAGACAAGTCCTTTAAGCCCTTTACCTACATGCAGTTGCTGTTGCCGATCTTTGCGGCGGCGATTGTCGGTGGCGTGGGTAATCCGTTGGGAGCGATCGCCGGTGGTTACGTGATTGCCTTGTCTGAAATTGCGGTGACCTTTGCTTACAAACGGGTGCTCGGTTATCTGGCGCCAGAAGGGCTCGAGCCCAGCGGGCTGGTTCAGCTGTTGTCGACGGATTACAAGATCGCGGTCTCCTTTGTGATCTTGGTCATTGTGTTGGTGATTAAACCCACCGGACTGTTTAGCGGGAAGACACTATGAGTACGCTGTTCAAAGAAAAACGCGCGCCGATGCTGTTCGGCCTGATGTTCTTGATGCTGGTTGCGGTCGGTGTTCTGCAGTCCTGGTCTGTCACCTTTACCCTGCTCAACCTGTGTCTGATCAGTGCGATCATGGCACTGGGCGTGAATATCCAGTGGGGTTATGCCGGCCTGTTTAACGTCGGTGTCATGGGCTTTGCGGCGCTTGGCGGGCTGGCGGCCATTCTGGTCAGTATGCCTCCTCAGCACGAGGGTTATGCGGCTGGCGGTCTGGGCATTTTAGGCGGCTTGGTGATTGGTGCGGCGACGGTATTTGCTTGCGTTTGGACATTCCGCAAAACCGGTAAGTACGGCTATGTCGCGCTGGTCGCTGCGATCGGCTACTTGCTGATGCGAGCAGTGATTGACCCGGCGGTCGCCGCGATCGAGGCGGTGGATCCTTCGGTCAGTGGTTGGCTCGGTGGCCTGGGTCTGCCGATCGTTTTGGCGTGGCCCGTGGGCGCGCTATTCGCCGCCGGTGCTGCCTGGTTGATCGGTAAAGTGGCTTTGGGCTTGCGTTCGGATTATCTGGCGATCGCGACGCTGGGTATTTCCGAGATCATCATTTTCTTTTTGAAGAACGAAGACTGGCTGACCCGTGGCGTGAAAAACGTGAACGGCCTGCCGCGACCCGTGCCTTACGAGGTGGATCTGCAGACCTCATCCAGCTTTCAAAGCTGGGCGCAGACTTTGGGTATGCCGGTGGACGATGCCAGCGGTCTGTTCGTCAAAATCCTTTATACGCTTCTTTTCGTTGCGGTGCTGGCGCTGATTTTGTATTTGTCTGAAAAGGCGCTTCACAGCCCCTGGGGCCGAATGATGCGTGCGATTCGCGACAACGAAACGGCCGCAGCGGCCATGGGTAAGGACGTGACCTGGCAGCACCTGCGTGTGTTTGTTCTGGGCAGTGCCGTGATTGGTCTGGCCGGTGCGATGCTGGTGACCTTGGACGGCCAGTTCACGCCGACTACGTACAACCCTTTGCGCTACACCTTCTTGATTTGGGTAATGGTGATTATCGGCGGCTCGGGCAACAACTGGGGCGCCGTTTTGGGGGGGTTCTTTATCTGGTTCTTCTGGATTCAGGCCGAGCCTATTGGTCTATGGCTGATTGATACGCTGACCAGTGGCATGGATCCGGCCAGTGCGGTTCGAGCACACCTGTTAGAGGGTGC
>JAAXJV010000012.1:9889-11857 GCA_012269655.1 Pseudomonadales bacterium | reverse complement strand
CTAAGCTGATGAAGCGCCTCCACGCGCTCAGGTTGATGGGCAGCATCCAAACGCTCGAGCAGACTGGCTAAACGCCCTGCCGATTCCGCGACCAGCAAAACTTGACCGGAATGCCGTTCAATAAACTGATACAAAGGCAATAGCGGATTTTGAGCGCGACTGTTCAACGCCACGTCCGGTAAGGCAGTGACCGGGACTTCCGCGATACCGCAGCTCCCCGGAGCCGTGGGTGCAATAAATAACCGGCCCAATTGATTGAGGTTGTGGTTGATCACTTCTTGACGCAGATACAGCGTTTCGGGTGCTAGCAATGGGCGCAGGCGATCGTTTTTCAGATTGTTGTAGCGACTTTCAACATCGCCTAAGAACTTCTGTACGGCATCATCTACGCCGCCAACATTGACCACCCTCACGCCGACCGGCAGATAGTCGAATAGGGTACTAAGCCCGTCAAAAAAGAGCGGTAAATAGTATTCGACACCACTAGGAGGCAGGCCGTCAGACACGTCGTTGTAAACGGGGCATTCCCTAGGATTGCCTTCGAAGGTGTCATGCCAGTTGGCTCGGAAGCGCCGGATGCCAGCATCGTCGAGATCGGCTTCCCGCGCAGGTAACATTCGAATGTGATCGACTTTGTTTACAGTCCGTTGTGTTTCAGGGTCAAAGGCCCTTAGCGTGTCGATTTCGTCGTCAAACAAATCCACCCGGTAGGGCAGTTGGCTACCCATGGGGTACAGATCGAGGAGATTGCCTCGAACGGCGTATTCACCATGCTCATAAACCGTGTCGACTCGGCGGTAGCCGCCTTTTTCGAGACGCAGGCGAAAGGCTTCTAAATCCAGTTTTTCACCCCGGCTCAATTGGAATGCTGCGCCATCGAGCCAGTCCCTGGGGACCAAACGCTGTGCCAGTACTTGGGCCGGTACTATGATTAGGCCGTCTGCCAGCTGCGGTAGACTAGCCAGGGTGCCTAAGCGCGCCGAAACGATATCGTCATGCGGGCTAAAGCTGTCATAGGGCAGAGTTTCCCAGTCAGGCAGGCTGTGCAACGTGGCTTCTGGCGCAAAGAACGGAATTTCGCGTTCTAGCCGCTGAGCGGTTGCGCTGTCTGGTGTAACGACCAACAGAGGGCCACGAGCTTTTGAATAGGCCTCAGCGAGTGCAAACGCCCAGGCGAAGTCGGGCGCGATCCAAGCTTGGCGATCACCAATACTGGGTAAGTTCAACGGACAATTTGCCTTGTGATTTTCGAAAGGTGCATTATACACCGGTAGGGATGCAGATTTGAGTATAGGCTGATGACACGGATTGCCATTGACCCCAAAATTTTAGGCGCGCAAGAATGGTTGGCGCCGCTGGGCGAGCTTGTCCCGGTGGTGGGCCGACAGACCAACCCTGACGATATTAGAACCTGTGACGCGATGGCTATCCGATCGGTGACTCGAGTAACGCCGGAATTGCTCCATGCAAGCGCCGTTCGTTTCGTCGGCACCACGACCATTGGGTTTGATCACATTGATCAAGATTACTGCAATGCCAACGGCATTGAGTGGACCAATGCACCAGGCTGTAACGCGGCGGCAGTAGCCGACTATGTCGAGTCCTGTTTGGCTCATTGGACCCAGCGTTTTGGTCGAGAGCCGCAACACTTAACTGCCGGTGTGATCGGCGTGGGTGGGATTGGACAGGTGGTCGCTCAGCGTCTGTCGGCGATGCATTTCGACGTGTTATTAAATGACCCACCTAGGGCGGCCAAGGGTGAATTGGACGAACATGTCGATCTGGATCAACTCATTGAAACCTGCGACGTGATTTGTGTGCATGTGCCGTTGATTACCGACGGGGAAACGCCCACGCAACATCTGCTAAACGCTAAACACTTTGAAAAGATGCATGATCGGCAGTTGCTCATTTCAGCGGGTCGCGGTGCGGCGCTGGATAATCAGGCGTTACTTGCGCGTTTACGCC
>JAAXJV010000012.1:0-9789 GCA_012269655.1 Pseudomonadales bacterium | reverse complement strand
CCAAAACGGCGGGAAATTCACTGAGCCTTTTGTTAGCGTAAGCAAAAACAGAAGGACTCCACATGAAGGTGACATTTATTGGCCTGGGCGTCATGGGTTATCCCATGGCCGGCCACTTAACGCAATCTGGCCATCAGGTTCGCGTCTTCAACCGGACGATTGCCAAGGCGCAAACTTGGGCTGAGCAATACGACGGACAGGCTTGTGACACCGTAGCCGATGCCGTTGAGGGCAGTGAAATCGTTTTTCTTTGCGTCGGCGATGATGCGGATGTCCGTGAGCGGGTGGCTCAGGTGATTGATGCAGCTGCGCCCGGCACGGTCATTGTTGATCACACCACCACCAGTGCGCAGATCGCTCGTGACATGGATCAAGCCTGTCAGGCGGCTGGTATGACTTGGGTCGATGCGCCGGTCAGTGGTGGGCAGGCAGGGGCTGAAAACGGTCAATTGACCATCATGTGTGGTGGTCAACCGGACTCCTACGCCAAGGCTGAACCTGTCATGAATGCCTATGCTCGCCAAGCCCGACTCATGGGGCCGGCTGGCAGTGGTCAGTTGACCAAAATGGTCAATCAGATCTGTATTGCTGGGCTGCTTCAGGGTCTGGCCGAAGGCTTAAGTTTTGCCAATGCGGCCGGTTTGGATGGTGAGGCGGTGGTTGAAGTCATCAGCAAAGGTGCAGCCCAGTCGTGGCAGATGGAGAACCGCTACCAGACGATGTTGGCGGACGAATATGATCTGGGTTTTGCTGTTCAGTGGATGCGCAAAGATTTGGGCCATGTTTTGACCGAGGCTCGCCGAAATGGAGCGGCGTTGCCTGTCACGGCGACGGTGGATCAGTTCTACAAGGAAGTTGAAAACCTGGGCGGCGGGCGCTGGGATACCAGCAGTCTATTTAAGCGCCTGGAAACATTGAGAAACGCTAAGCTGTGACCCCCAAGGACCGCGCGCTGGGCTGGTTGGCCCGGCGCGAATACAGCTATTCAGAATTGTTGCAGCGCCTGAAGCGCGACGCGGGGCTTGAGCCAGATGAGGCCGAGTCGTTAGCGCAGTGGTTCGTTGAACATGACTTGCAGTCGGATAATCGATTCACTGAGTCCTTTATTCGCATGCAGTTAGGGAAGTGTCGCGGGCCTTAAAAAATACGTTTTGAACTAAGCAAACGGGGTATCCGTGAAGAGCTCATCAACGAAGGCTTAAGCGATATTAACTGGCACGAGCTGGCCGATCAGCGATTGCAGGCTAAATTTGGTGGGGTGGCCGAGGACACCACAGAAAAGGCCCGGCAAATGCGCCATCTGGCGGGCCAAGGGTTCCCGGAATCGATTGTCCGGGATCTCTTATTCTAGGCGGCGGACTCCAGCAGTCCCTCAATTAACAACTCCAGGGCGACTTCGGCTCGGCGATAGGCACTGGCTGATGTGTCCTGCTCGTTCAGGTTCGCGAGAAAAGTGCGAATTTCAGATTCGGCTAATGGAGAGTCTGAGGCGGAACGTTCCGCTAAAAAACGGCGCACCCAATAGCTGTAGTCTTCGCTGGCGCGGCGGCTAACCATGCGTTCAGCCAGTAGTTGCTGGTAATCAGATAATAAGTTGGCATTAGCAGGCATGGGGTCCTACCTCTTTGGCAATGTGTGGAGTCAGTATTTGAGTTTGCACGTCGCCGATTCGTTCCCCGCCTCTCCATGGTCTTGGGTACTAAGCAACTGGCACTCTTTTATTTTAGGGGAGGAATATTATCAATTTGTGACAGGCTGCCTAGACTACCATAGTTGATATTTTTACGTATAGGGAAGCCAACTCCCCTATAGCGTGGACGTTCTGGTTCGGCTCGCTACCCGGTCGGATTAGGCAGTGGCCTCAACCGGCCGTAATCCCAGCGCGTGGGCCACGGCGTAGCAGAGTTCTGCACGGTTCAAAGAGTAAAAGTGAAACTCTTCGACGCCCTCGGCCTGCAAGGCAAGCACTTGCTCGATCGCAATGTTAGCCGCAATCAAGTTGCGCGTAGCGGGGTCCTCGTCCAACCCTTCAAAGGCCTGTTCCATCCAGCGTGGTAGATGAGTGCCACAAGCTTGGCTAAAACGCTGGGTGGTCGCGAAGTTGGTGACGGGTAAAATGCCAGGAATGATCGGTTTATCAATGCCAGCCAAAACGCAGCGATCACGGAAACGCAGAAACGAATCGGTATCAAAGAAATACTGGGTGATTGCCATGCTGGCGCCCGCATCAAACTTGCGCTTTAAATTCTCGAGGTCAAACAAGCTACTGGGCGCCTCGGGATGGACTTCTGGATAGGCCGCGACCGCGATTTCAAAGTCATGGCGTTTGGCCAAACCTTCGACCAAGTCGGCGGCGTAGGCATAACCGCCAGGCGTGGGTTGATAGCGATGTCCTGCGCCTTCAACGGGATCGCCTCGCAATGCCATGATGCGGCGCACGCCCATGTCCCAATAGGCATCGGCGATGCTGTCGATTTCCTCGGTCGGCGCTCCGACACAAGTCAGGTGGGGCATGGTCGGGATCGACGTCTGCGTACTCAGATGCTCAACGATCTGGTGGGTTCGATCTCGAGTAGATCCGTCAGCCCCGTAGGTCACAGAAACAAACTGCGGCGCCAGTTTGCCTAAGCGTTCAACACAGCTCCACAGCGATTGTTCGGCCTTTTCGGTTTTAGGCGGAAAAAATTCAAAGCTGACCTTGGGGACTTGGCTGCCGCCAAAGCGCTGCTGTAAACGGTCGCGAATTTCATAGGCTGACATTGACATGGTATTTCCTTAATAACCCAAGACCGGCGCTAACCAGCGCTCGGTCGTTTCAATCGATTCGTCTCGAAGGACGCTGTATTGCTCGATTTGATCCGGTCCAACTTTCCCTAGTTGGAAATAACGAGCATCGGGATGTGCAAAATAAAAGCCGCTGACGGAAGCGGTTGGCCACATCGCCATGGATTCGGTTAGTTGAATGCCTAGACCTACATCAATATCCAAGAGCGCCCAGAGTGCTTCTTTCTGGCGATGATCAGGGCAGGCCGGATACCCGGGTGCTGGGCGAATACCGATATACTCCTCACGAATCAACGCGTCGTTGTCCAAGGATTCATTGGCCGCGTAGCCCCAAAATTCTATGCGTAATTGATGGTGGGCATATTCGGCAAAGGCTTCTGCCAGTCGATCCGCCAGCGCTTTCAGCATAATGCTCGAGTAATCGTCATGATCTGCTTCAAAGGCTTGGATGTAGGGATCAATGCCAAAGCCTGCAGTGACTGCAAAGCCACCCACGTGATCGTCTTGGTCATCGACAAAATCGACCAGTGACAGGTTAGGGGTGCCGTCGGGCAGTTGCTTTTGTTGGCGCAGGCAAGCGACGTCCACACCATTCACAATCAATTTTTCGCCCTCGCGATGGGCGGGCCAAATACCGAGTAGACCTTTGGGCTCTAGCCAGCGTTCGGTTTTGATACGCGACATCATCGCTTGCGCGTCGTGGAATAGCTTTTTGGCCTCGGGCCCTTTGACGGGGTCGTTTAACAGATCCGGGAAACGACCGCTGAATTCCCATGCGTTAAAGAAGGGCATCCAATCAATAAAGGGCTCGAGTTCGGCCACGCTGGGAGCCAGTTCAAACTCGCCGATCTGGTTGGGTTGAGTCTTCTTCGTGAAATCGGCTTGGAATCGATTGGCCTGCGCGTCTTCAAATTCCAACAATTTCACCTGACCTCGTCCGGCGTGCGCGGCGCGCTTTTTGCTGTGAGCCAGGGCGATTTCGTCAGCGTAGGCTGCCCGATCACGGCCCAGTAAGCGCTGGGCCACTCCGACTGCGCGGCTGGCGTCTTTGACGTACACCACAGGATGGTCATACGCGGGAGCGATTTTGACCGCCGTGTGCGCAGGCGAGGTGGTCGCTCCGCCAATCATCAGCGGAATCGTGAGTCCTCGTCGCTTCATTTCCTGAGCGACGTGAACCATTTCGTCCAAGCTTGGAGTAATCAAGCCTGACAGGCCGATGATGTCGGCGTTTTCCTGCTGCGCGACGTCTAGAATCTTTTCGGCGCTGACCATGACGCCCAGGTCAATTACTTCAAAGTTATTGCATTGGAGAACAACGCCAACGATGTTTTTGCCGATGTCATGCACGTCACCTTTAACGGTGGCCATCACAATTTTGCCAGCGCTTTTTTGAGTGCCGTCGGATTCGGCTTCGATAAAAGGAATCAGGTGTGCAACGGCTTTCTTCATGACTCGGGCGGACTTAACCACCTGAGGTAGAAACATTTTGCCGGCGCCGAACAGGTCGCCGACTTGATTCATCCCGGTCATCAACGGGCCTTCAATCACATCGAGTGGACGCTCGGCTTGGACACGGGCTTCTTCGACGTCTTCCAGTACATGGGCATCAATGCCCTTGACCAGAGCATGGGCGAGGCGCTCATTGACAGGGAGTTTTCTCCAGGCTTGAGTCTGAACCTCAGTCTCGGCTTTGTTGCCGGCATAATTCGGCGCGATCTCTAGCAGGCGATCGGTTGCGTCATCGCGACGATCCAGGATGACGTCCTCGACCCGCTCGCGCAGCGTCTCGTCAAGATCATCATAGATCGAGAGCATGCCGGCATTGACGATGCCCATGTCCATGCCAGCTTTAATGGCGTGAAACAAGAAAACACTGTGCATGGCTTCGCGGACCGGATTGTTACCCCGGAAACTGAAAGACACGTTACTCAGGCCGCCAGAAATTCGTGCGCCTGGGCAGGTGGCCTTGATCTCAGTGGTGGCCTCAATGAAGTCCAGTGCATAGCGATTATGTGCCTCGATGCCGGTGGCCACCGCAAAGATATTGGGATCAAAAATGATGTCGTTCGGATTCATGCCCACCGTGTCGGTCAGAATCCGATAAGCGCGCTGGCAGATTTCTACCTTTCGTTCGCAGGTATCGGCTTGGCCGGTTTCATCAAACGCCATGACGACACAGGCGGCGCCGTATCGGCGGACCTGACGGGCTTGTTCGATAAAGCTCGCTTCGCCTTCCTTTAGGCTGATGGAGTTGACAACGGCCTTGCCCTGGACGCATTTCAAACCGGCTTCGATCACGTCCCATTTCGAGCTGTCGATCATGACCGGAACCCGCGCAATGTCCGGTTCGGCGGCGATCAAGTTAAGGTAACGTGTCATGGCGGCCTTGGCGTCGAGCATGCCTTCGTCCATGTTGACATCAATAATCTGCGCGCCGTTTTCGACCTGCTGGAGGGCAACTTCGAGGGCGGTGTCGTAGTCCTCAGCCAAAATCAGTTTTTTAAAGCGGGCTGATCCGGTGACGTTGGTGCGTTCGCCCACGTTCACGAACAGATCGTCGGCACCCTGAGTCATGGGCTCTAGGCCTGATAGGCGTAACGCACCAGGTAGCTTAGGTGCCACGCGGGGGCGTTTGTTGGCCAATTGTTGCTTTAAGACGTGGATATGCTCGGGGGTAGTGCCGCAACAACCGCCGACTAGATTGAGCCAACCTTGGTCCGCAAACTCTTCGACGATGGCCACCATTTCTTGAGCGGTTTGGTCGTATTCACCGAATTGATTGGGTAGCCCTGCATTAGGATGCACGCTGATCGGAAATTCGCAGCATTGATGCAGTTCATTCAACCACGGGCGTAGTTCCTCGGCGCCCAGGGCGCAATTTAAACCGACGCTAATCGGATTGGCATGACGGATGGAATTGACGAACGCCTCGACGGTTTGGCCTGACAGCGTTCGGCCACTGCCGTCAGTGATAGTGCCCGAGATCATGATGGCGATCGGGCGCCCAATTTCCTCGGATACCACATCGATGGCATACAAGGCGGCTTTGCAGTTAAGGGTGTCAAAGATGGTTTCGACCAGGATGACATCCGCGCCCCCTTGAATCAGGGCTCGGGTCGCACACTGGTAGGTCTCAACCAGCTGATCAAAATGGATCCCACGAAATCCGGGGTCATTAACATCGGGACTGATGCTGGCGGTGCGATTGGTTGGGCCCAACACCCCAGCGACAAAACACGGGCGGTTTTGTTCTTGTGCAACTTGATCAGCTGCTTCGCGCGCGAGTCGTGCACCTTCGTAGTTGAGCGCCTCAACCCAATCCTCCATTTGATAATCTGCCATGGAGGGCTGGTTCGCATTGAAGGTATTGGTCTCAATGACATCGGCACCGGCTCGTAAGTAGGCCAGGTGGATATCTTTGATGGTGTCTGGCTGAGTCAGTGTTAAAAGGTCGTTGTTGCCTTTTACATCGCAGGGCCAATCCGCAAACTGAGTGCCGCGGTAATCAGCCTCGCTGAATTGATAACCCTGAATCATGGTGCCCATTGCTCCGTCAAGGAACACCAATCGTTGTTGAAGTAGCGTGGCGAGTGTCATCCATTCGTTCTCGGCAGTTTCTGTTGCCAAGAACTTTAATTCAATTCACCTATATAAGGAAAGCTTTATATTAATATTTCTTTATATTTAAGTGGCCCGAGCGACAATCAAGGTAATGTCAGCGGATTGGCCGGGTAAATTTACGTGTGTATCCGGCTCCAAGCCTGCTGCCCGACACCAAGCATCGATGCTGGCGGGTGCAATGCCCAGGGGCAGTTGCTCTTCGGTGGTGTCACCCGTGAAGGCCACGATCATGAGGCGTCCGCCGGGGCTCAATACCCGCGCGGCCTCGTTGACGACGGCTTCGGGTTGATCAGCTAAATAGAGCACTTGATCGATGGTTACGGTGTCAAAGCTCGCGTCGGCAAAACGCATTTGGTACATGTCGTCTTGGCGAATGGTGCAGTGGGTCAGTCCTTGAGTGGCCAATTGAGCTCGTGCGACGTTGACCATTTTGCGTGACAGATCGATGCCTGTCCCTTTGCTGCAATGCGGCCCAAGGATCGAGAGCATCCGACCGGTTCCGGTCGCGACGTCTAGCAACTCGCCCAGCGGTTCGCGGGTCATTTCGTTGATCACCGCCTGCGCGAACGCAGCTTCGTCGCCATGCAACTCATGCAACCGGCGCCACTCGGGGGCCTCTTCCTCGACATAGTCCTGTGACAGCTTTGCCCGGGCTTCCTGCACATCCTTTAAACGCGCTTGATCGTTAGCCAAATCTGTATCGCTGAGAGGGAAAAATGCCGACAGGCTACGACTGAGTTCATGACCGGCGCCATCCAGCGGAACCCGGTAATAGACATGGTGTTGCTCACGGAAACGTTCCAGTACACCGGCATCACACAATAGCTTTAAATGACGCGAGACCCGGGGCTGGCTTTGGCCCAATATTCGTACGAGTTCACTGACGGTCAGCTCGCCTTGAGCCAATAAGCGTACTAATCGGAGTCGAGTGGGCTCGGCGATACTTTTGAGTGCATCGACCAATTCGATAAGGTCGCGGTACATGATTGAGCTATTTTCCTGCGATGAATTGTTGCCAGCGCCAGGCGTCTTGGCACATTTGTGTTAAGTCGAGCTCGGCTCGCCAGTTGAGTTTATCCAATGCGCAACTGGCATCGGCGTAACAAGCCGCGATATCTCCAGGCCGCCGGGGCGCGATTTGATACGCGACGGTTTGATCGCTGGCGCGCTCGAAGGCATTGACCATTTGCAGCACGCTGATGCCGTTGCCTGTGCCCAAATTGATGGCCTCAAAGCCGGTGTCGCTTTCGCGCAGCATCCGCTGGATCGCTGCCAAATGACCCTTGGCCAGGTCCACCACGTGCAAGTAGTCCCGCACGCCCGTGCCGTCTATGGTGTCGTAGTCATCGCCAAATACACTGAGCTGTTCCAGCTCGCCCACTGCAACTTTTTGGATAAAAGGCATCAGGTTATTCGGCAGCCCCTTAGGGTCTTCTCCGATGAGGCCGCTGGGGTGCGCGCCGACCGGATTAAAGTAACGCAGTGCGATGACTTGGGCCTGCGGGTCGGCGTGAGCCCAGTCAGACAAAATCCGTTCGATCATGTATTTACTGGTGCCGTAGGGGTTGGTGGTGCCTCCAATGGGTGCGCTTTCAGGAATCGGTAATGTCTGAGGATCGCCATATACGGTCGCTGATGAGCTGAAAACAATCTGTCGGCACTGATATTCGCGCATGGTGTGCAATAGCTGCAGGGTGCCGGCGATATTGTTGTCGTAATACTCAAGGGGTTTCTCGACCGATTCGCCGACCGCCTTCAGTCCAGCTAGGTGAAGTACTGCCTGGGGTCGGTGGGCCTGGAAGGTGAGCTCCAATACACGGTGATCCCGGATGTCCCCTTCGATAAAGATGGGGGCCTGCCCCGTGATTTGCTCAACTCGGGCCAAGGCGCTGGGGTCTGCGTTTGAAAGGTTGTCCAATACCACCGGCTCGATGCCGGCCTGCATTAATTCCACCAGGCAATGTGTGCCGATGTAGCCTGCGCCACCCGTGACTAAGACTTTCACGTATTCCACCTCATACAACCGTTGGCCGTCGCGTCAATGCAGCAACTTCGCCGTGTCATCAGCCTAGCTAAAGTCCACCCATACCACCAGCAATGGAATGACAAACTGCAGGTGTGCTGGGCGCATTGGCCTGTTAAACTGCGCGACGCAAAAAATTATTAGGACTCTTTTCCGATGACCAGCGCTGAAATTCGCACAGCCTTCTTAGAGTATTTTCGCGAGCAGGGACACGAGATTGTGGCCTCGAGCCCGCTTGTGCCAGGTAATGATCCCACATTGTTGTTCACCAATGCGGGCATGGTCCAATTTAAGGATACCTTCACCGGCCAAGAGTCCCGTGCCTATAGCCGTGCGACGACCTCACAACGGTGCGTGCGAGCCGGCGGCAAGCACAATGATTTGGAAAACGTAGGTTACACAGCACGCCACCACACGTTTTTTGAAATGCTAGGTAATTTTAGTTTTGGCGATTATTTCAAACGCGAAGCCATCAAGTTTGCTTGGGAGTTTTTAACTCAGCGTCTGGGGCTACCAGAAGAGCGGTTGTGGGTCACGGTTCACCACGAGGACCAAGAGGCTGAAGACATCTGGCTCAAAGAAATGGGCGGCAGTGCTGAGCGCTTTAGCCGTCTGGGCGACAAGGATAACTTTTGGATGATGGGCGATACCGGTCCCTGCGGTCCTTGTTCAGAAATCTTTTACGATCACGGGCCAGACGTGGCCGGTGGCCCACCCGGCAGTCCCGATGACGACTTGGATCGCTACATCGAAATCTGGAACCTGGTGTTCATGCAATTCGAGCAAAAGCCAGACGGCTCGCGCGAACCGCTCCCCAATCCCAGTATTGATACCGGCATGGGGTTAGAGCGTATCGCCGCGGTCATGCAGGGTGTACATTCAAACTACGAGATCGATTTGTTCCAGGGCCTATTGAAATCAGCCCGTGAAGTCACCGGAACGGCTGTTCAGGAGAGCCACTCGCTGCAGGTCTTGGCGGATCACATCCGCTCTTGCGCGTTTATGATCGTTGACGGTGTACTGCCTTCCAACGAAGGCCGCGGTTATGTTTTGCGTCGAATCATCCGTCGTGCGGTTCGTCATGGCAACAAGCTGGGCGCGCAGGGCACCTTCTTCCATAAAATGGTCGATGAATTGGTTGTCCAAATGGGTCAGGCTTATCCCGAGTTGGTCGCGAAGCAGGCCGAGGTCAAGCGCACCTTGTTGGCTGAGGAAGAACAATTTATTCGTACACTCGATGCCGGTATGCGCGTACTAGAGGATGCCATTGCCGACATGCAAGGTAACCAGCTACCCGGCGAAGTGATTTTCCGTTTGTACGATACCCACGGATTCCCGGTCGATCTGACGGCGGACAT
>JAAXJV010000145.1 GCA_012269655.1 Pseudomonadales bacterium | reverse complement strand
CCCAAACTCATCATTATGGACGAGCCGACGACGGCTTTGGACGTGGTGGTTGAGCGCGAGATCATGGATCAGCTCTACGACCTGAAGGATCAATTTGGTTTCGCCATTTTGTTCATCTCCCATGACTTGGGCTTGATGGGCGAAATCGCCGATCGCATTGGTGTGATGTACGCCGGCAAATTGGTTGAGCTGGGCGATGCCGAGCAGCTGATGAACAATCCACAGCATCCCTACACACAGGGGTTGCTGCAGTCATTCCCGACGATTCACGGGCCCAAGGAGCGTTTAGAAGGCATCCCCGGGAACCCCTTGAACTTATTGGAAACGCCTGAGGGCTGCTATTTCTACGAGCGTTGTGCCAAGCGTATGCCCCAGTGTGAGGGCACAATGCCGTCGCTCAAATCGTATGACGAGCGTTTGATTGCGTGCCATTTGCTAGACGAGACCGAGAGCGCATGATGCAACAGAACACACCTCCCTCAGATAACGCCTTGGTCGTTGAAGACTTAGTCGTTGACTTTGCGCTGGATAACGCATTTTTCAAACGTCGCATGATGCGCGCCGTGAATCATGTCAGCTTTACAATTCCCGCAGGGCAAGCCTTGGCCGTAGTCGGCGAATCCGGAAGCGGTAAGAGCACCTGCGCTCGAGCCCTGACTCGGCTAGTGAACCCTAACCATGGAACCATGGAGTTGGACGGTTTGGATATCAGCCAGTCCAACGAGAGCTTGACTCGTGTTCAGCTGGCCAAACAACTTCAGATGATCTTCCAGGACCCCTTTGGTTCGCTCAATCCGGTTCACACGATTGCGCGTCACATTGAACGTCCCATCCGAATCCACCGTCCCGAGTTGTCCAACGAACAAGTTCAGGACTTGGTTATTGAGACCTTGGAAACGGTGGGATTAACGCCGGCCCAACAGACCGCAGAAAAATTTCCGCATGAATTGTCTGGTGGGCAGCGTCAGCGGGTGGCTATCGCCCGGGCGCTGGCGACGGGTGCGAAATACATATTGGCAGACGAGCCGATTTCGATGCTGGACGTTTCAATCCGTTTGGGCATCTTGAATTTGATGGCGGACATGAAAGCCCGTGGATTGGGCTTTTTGTACATCACGCATGATATTGCCACCGCTCGCTATTTTGCTGAACGCACTGCAGTCATGTATGTCGGGCATATGGTGGAGTGGGGCGACAGCGATTCGGTTACCCAGACACCCAAGCATCCTTACACCCAGTTGTTGATTCAATCTGTCCCAGAGGTGGGTAGGAAATCTCGCCAAGGTCCGAAGAAATCACCCAGTGGTCAGATACCGATTTGGACACCTGAGTCTGTCGGGTGCCCCTTTGTCGCGCGCTGTCCTAAGGCCAGTGACCTATGTAAACAAAGCATGCCGGAAGTCACGCAAGTGGCAACCGATCACTTTATCCGTTGCCACCACGCGGACTGAGCACAGAAGCATGGCGAGCATTAAAGACGTAGCAAAGCAAGCCGGAGTATCACCCGCGACTGTATCGCGGGTGACGAATGGCTATGCCAGCGTCAGTCAGGCCACTCGCGACAAGGTTCAGGCCGCGATGGATGCATTGGGTTACGTCCCGGATGCCTCAGCGCAGGCATTATCGTCAAAGCGGACCAACACCCTAGGGATGGTCGTCTCGCAGTTGGACGGTCCATTTTATGGGCCAGTTTTGTCTGCAGTTGCTGGAAATCTTAGAAAACGCAAGAAACATCTGCTCATTGCATGCGGACACGGGAATCGTCGGGATGAAGCCGAATCGATCGAGTACTTGATTGATCGAAAGGTCGATGGACTGATCCTGCTGACCGAGCATCAGTCCTCAGAGGCACTGGTCTCTTTGTCAGAGCGTTTACCGATTTACTTGATTAATCAAGAAGTCGAGGGACTCGAACATCGCAATATCGTGTTGGACAACTTCGGCGGGGCTCGTGACGCAACGCGCTATTTGATTGAGCAAGGACACCGGAAGATTGCCTGCATCGGTGGCCAAGATTTCAAGCTAGATGCGGATGCGCGGGTCGAAGGCTACAAGCAAGCCCTGCGGGATGCTGGACTGGCTATCGATCCTAAATTGATTCAGCGGACACGATTTGAGGCGGCCGGCGGGCAAGAAGCCATGCGTAATTTTTCGATGGATGGCGCCTGCTTTAGTGGCTTAGTTACCGGCAACGATGAATCCGCTTTGGGCGTTTATGCCTGGTGCGCGGAACAGGGCGTGTCTATTCCAAAAGACTTATCGATCGTTGGATTCGACGATATTTTTATGTCCCGCTTTGTCAATCCACCCCTGACGACCATGCATTTTCCCTTGGCTGAAATGGCAAAAGCCTGTAGCGAAGTTGCACTCAATGAAATTTACGACGGCGCGCCGGTGGCTCGACAAGTGTTCAGTACCCGCTTGGTCCTCCGAGACTCGGTTGCCTATATCGATTCAACCCAGACTGAAATTAACCAATTGACGGAAACAAAGGCTAACGTATGAGTAAGCAACGTTTGATTAGCCGGGTGGCGCTTGCCGCAGCAATGATTGCACCTGGTATGGCCCTGGCTTCAGGGGATGTGACAGATATTCAAACCCGGATCGACAAAGGATGGGAATTGGTCTGGCAGGACGAGTTCGAAGGAAAAGATGTTGACGAGTCTAAATGGAGTTGGGAGCGCAATTGCTGGGGCGGCGGTAATAACGAGCTTCAGTGTTATACCGACCGTGTAAAGAACTCCTTTATTGAAGACGGCAAGCTTGTCATTCGAGCTTACAAAGAAACCTTCCGTGGGTTGGCTGACGTTGAAGAGAGTGGCACGAAAGAAAAGCGGACCTTGCCATACACATCGGCTCGCATGCG
>JAAXJV010000014.1 GCA_012269655.1 Pseudomonadales bacterium | reverse complement strand
CGAAACAGCGGGTGATCGTCGGCTACTAATATCTTTGTCATCTTGAGCTTCTCTTCGTCCTAAACCAAAAAAGCCCGCCAGGCAGAACCAGACGGGCCTTGGATATAACCGATCTTATCGGTTCATACGGTTTTCTACTAGGTCATCGACCACGGCCGGGTCAGCCAGCGTAGAAGTATCGCCCAATTGATCGTGTTCGTTCGCTGCGATCTTGCGCAAAATACGGCGCATGATCTTGCCTGAACGGGTCTTAGGCAGGCCTGGCGCCCACTGGATCAAATCCGGTGAAGCGATGGGGCCGATGTCGCTACGAACGTGCATGACCAGCGCTTTGCGCAGCTCTTCGGTCGCTTCAACACCTTCCTGTAGCGTGACATAAACGTAGATGCCTTGGCCTTTAATTTCGTGGGGGTAACCGACAACCGCGGCTTCGGCAACAGCCTCATGTGCCACCAAGCTTGATTCAACTTCGGCTGTCCCCATGCGGTGACCCGATACGTTGATCACGTCGTCAACACGGCCGGTGATCCAGTAATAACCGTCTTCGTCACGACGTGCGCCGTCACCGGTGAAGTACATGCCCTTAAAGGTGCTGAAGTAGGTTTCTTCGTAACGCTTAGCGTCGCCCCAGCAAGAACGAGCAATCGAAGGCCATGCGTCTAGGATCACTAGGTTACCTTCAGTTGCGCCGTCCAGGATTTGGCCGTCGTTATCAACCAATGCCGGCTTAACGCCGAAGAACGGACGCGTGGCCGAACCGGGCTTCGCACCCGTCGCGCCGGGTAGCGGAACGATCATGATGCCGCCGGTTTCCGTCTGCCACCAGGTATCCACGATCGGGCAGGCTTCTTCGCCCATAACACGGTTGTACCATTCCCAAGCTTCTGGGTTAATCGGCTCACCCACACTGCCCAACAGCTTTAGGCTAGACAAATCAGAATCACCCAATACGTCGTCGCCTTTCTGCATCAATGCGCGAATCGCGGTGGGCGCGGTGTAGAACTGGTTAACTTTATGCTTCTCGATAACGCGACCGAAACGGCTGGCATCGGGGTAGGTGGGCACGCCTTCGAACATCAAAGTGGTCGCGCCGTTGGCGAGCGGACCGTAAACGATGTAGCTGTGGCCAGTAACCCAACCCACGTCGGCTGTACACCAGTAAATATCGCCGTCTTTGTAGTCAAACACATACTTGTGCGTCATCGCCGCGTAAGTGATGTAGCCGCCAGTGGTGTGCTCTAGACCCTTGGGCTTACCGGTAGAACCTGAGGTGTACAGAATGAACAAAGGATCTTCCGCGTTCATTTCTTCAGCAGGGCATTCGCTAGATTCGTTGGCCACAATGTCGTGATACCACACGTCACGATCGGTATCCCAAGCAATATCGCCGCCAGTGCACTTGACCACGACTACGCTCTTGACCTGAGCACCGTTCTCCATGGCTTCGATCGCTGCATCAACGTTCTTTTTCAGAGGAACGCGACGGCCACCGCGACGACCTTCGTCTGAGGTGATGATGACGCTAGAGTCAGATTCTTCGACACGAACCGCCAGCGCGTCAGGGCTAAAGCCCCCAAATACAATAGAGTGAACCGCACCGATTCGAGCACAGGCCAACATTGCAACGGCGGCTTCAGGGATCATGGGCATGTAGATAGTCGCGACATCACCCTTCTTAACACCCTGAGCTTTCAGAGCATTGGCGAATTTACCGACGCGCTCGTACAGATCGCGATAAGTGATGTGCTCGTCTGCATTCGGGTCGTCGCCTTCCCAAATAATGGCTGTTTGATCACCACGGGTTTCTAGATGACGGTCCAAGCAGTTGGCCGCGACGTTCAGCGTGCCATCTTCAAACCATTTAATGCTGACTGCGCCAGACTCAAATGAGGTGTTCTTGACCTTGGTGAAGGGCTTCATCCAGTCAATGGTGTTGCGAGCTTGTTCTCCCCAGAACTGATCGGGGTTTTCAACAGACTCGTTATACATTGCTTGGTAGGTAGCATCGTCCGCCCAGGCACTTTCAGCCCACTGCTTGGATACCGGATAAAGCTTTGAATCGCTCATGAGTAGTTTCCTGCGTTATCAAGATTAAATCCATGAAGAACCCATCGGGTTCGGTTCATTTTTAAACGGCACACAGGTTACGTGATTCTAGGCAAAAGCCCGATTAGCCTTTGGTGGCGGGTGCTAGGGCTTAAAGATTAAAGCCCTGAGCGTGGAGCTGGATCAACTCGCCATCGGCTTGTGATTGATACCACCGAATGGGGTAATCCAAGCCTTGATCCGTGGGCACGGCCGGCAACCGATAACGTGCGATCACTCGAGCTAAATCGCGGCGATCGCCGCCAAAGGACACCGCATTAGGCGCACTCCGCTGAACCCAACGGCCCAACTCGGCCGGATCCAAGTCCGGATCCACCGATATGACGACCAAGAGCCCAGCCAGACCCAATTGATGCACTCGAGCCAATTCTGCCGGACAAGCCTGACAGGTCGGTTCCATGAAGGTGATCCAATATTGCTTCGCACCCAACTCGGATAATGCTATGTCTCGGCCGTCCTGACGGGTCAATTCAAAGTCGCCGCCCATGGGTGCGTTGGCAGGCACTTGAGCACCAAACCCGAGATGCCCTTTGACAAAAGGCCAGGTCATCAAGCCCATTAATACCAACGCGGAAATGGCCGCGACCTGCCATGTTTTCATGAATTACTCTTCGTCCAATACCCGGGTGCCTGACAGCGCGTCTTTGACCCGCTGGAGATGGGTGGCGAAGTCTGCACCGCGTTTGAGGATCACACCAGTCGCCAAAACGTCTAATAGGGTGAGCTGGACCAGCCGGCTCACCATCGGCAGGTAAATATCCGTA
>JAAXJV010000090.1 GCA_012269655.1 Pseudomonadales bacterium | reverse complement strand
AATAAATAGGCGACCAACCCTCGCTGGCACAGGTCACAGACACCATCAAGGCACCCAGCTCGTGGAGTTGACCGCTCGGAGTGGTAATAACGATTCTGGGGGCTTCTTGGTATTCGGTGCTAGCCGGGCGTAGCGAACCCAGGAAGGTTCGAATCTGGGCAGTCGCGACGTGTTCCTGCGCAATACGAAGCGAACCGTCTCGCGTACTTTCACCAATTTGATGCAGCACTGGCGCGACGATTTCTTCCATCAATACCGGAACGGTGTTCTCTAACGATGCTTTGTGCAGCAGTGCATCGATGGCCTGAGGATCATGGGCCCGGACCGCATCCATAATTTGATGACGGATAATCGCAAGGTCAGACGACTCGCTCGAGTTCAGACGCACTGGCACTGAGGCCTCGTCCCGATCTGTTTTGATGAGCCCAATCAGATCGAGCGTGTCCAATTCAGCAATATCACTGATTCGACGACCTAAATCGGTGGCCTGCTTTAACAATCTAAGTCGTTCTACGTCGGAGTCAGAGTACAGTCGGCGTGCCGTATCGGTTCGACCCGGCGTGACCACTTGATAGCGTTTTTCCCAAGCACGAATCAAGTCTGCAGTCAGGCCTGTTCGCAAGGCGACAACTCGAATCGGGTGCTGTGGCTGGGTACTCGTCATAGGACAAGAATACGCGCAAGGCTTGTCCTAGACAAGAAGTGAACACTGATCTTGTCGAGTTTTACCGCTGCTGTGTTTAACGTGGGACCCGCTTGCGGAAGGTTTCCATCGCAAGGTCAGACAAGGATTCTGAGCTCAACACACACTGAACCACTTCCGTGGCTTTCGAATAGGTCAGATCCAAGGTCACGATTTCAGCATCGGATGCCACCGATTGAGCCTGCGCCAAGGTATCACTTTGAACCCAGACCAAGCCGGGGCCTGCGTAAGCACTGAGCGCATGGCAAATGTATTGGTTTGCCGGAAAACTAGCCTGCGCAAAAAACGGCGCAACGGCGAGCGATAAGAGTAAGGCTTTCATCATTGACTCCAACAATCGGCCGGTTTTTTTTCACCCAAATGATTCAAGGTCAAGGTCGTACAATCTGTGTCATTGGCCTGCGCAGACCCCGTCAAGGCCACCGCCTGCAGGCTGTACGTCAATGCCGTCGCTGACACGACAGAAATTTCATAAAAGCCCTCGGGCGACAGCACATCGTCATCGCTGGCATAGCCAAGGTCAGTTAAATCGTCGGTGTAGCCATTGAGATTCAAAAGCGCCTGGCCCTGGCGGTTCGACAAATCAAATAAAGCCACCTGGGCATCACTGCGACGAGATTCCCCGATGTAGCCGGTGTAAGCGGGCACCGCGATCGCTGCCAATATGCCTAAAATCGCGACCGAGATCAGTAGCTCGATTAAACTAAATCCATTGCGCATCAATTCACCTCCAGACTTTGATACCAATACACCCCCTGTGGCGCGGGCAGGCTGACATTGGAATTTTCAACGTTGTCGTCATCGTCACCGCCCGAAGGGAAGATCAGATTCATATCGCCCTCTTCGCCAACATGAATAGAGGGCGTATCAGGGAGAACAGATCCCAGGGTTCGGAAGCGGCTGCCGCTGGCCTCTTCATCATCGGCTTCTTCCAACAATCGGCCGCGAGCGTCGTGCATATCGACCATGTACAGTCGGCCCAGCCCGGCTCCGTATTCGACACCACATTGCCCCGTGACGGTTTGGCCGGGTGAGAAAGTGGTGAAGAACACCGTGCCCTTGAGCGATACCGAAGCAGACAAGGCTTTCTCGCCAGACGCTTGCAAATCGATGCGCCAGCCAGCTTTTTTGCGCAGGGCTGCTTGGTCAGCGCTGTACTCGGCTTCGGCTAAGTTAAAGTCAGCATCCCCTAACTCGTCGCCTTCACCATCCTTGAAACTGTCCAGCGTCAAGTCAGCCAATTCCGAGTCGGTCAATGTCCCTAAACAGCGAAAATCAAAATTGACCGCTTCGACCGTTTGAGTGAAATCACAGGTGCCGAGAGCCGTTTCATAGGTCGAAATTCCAAGATCTCGGATCATGTAGAAGCGATTCTGAACGTCGGTGGCCAATGGATTGGTTCGATCGCCCGAACCGATCAACAAGGCGTCATACCCCATGTCCAGTGTGGTGTAACCACTATCTGTCGCGCACACGCCCCAGGTGGGTGTGGTCGATGCGTACTTTTCACAAACCGAAACCGGCCCCGTCGAGGGGACAAAATCAATTTGATTAAAGAATCTACGGTCATCTGAAATATCGGCAGTGTTAGTGCCGTTGACGGAGCCGTTCAATGAAGCGACTTTGTGCCAAGACCAGTTTTTGCCCAAGGTGTCACTCCAAGGCATATCCAGTCGCCAAATCTGTCCGCCGGTGTCTGGCCAGTAGACTCGATCGATTTTTCCATCGCCATTGCTGTCCACGGTGGTCACCGTGGCGGGCACGGAGTGATCTAACTCAGGCTCGGCCAGCTCATGCACTCCACTGCCACCGTCATGGGTCAAGGACCACACCACCGAACCGGTTTCCATATCCAAAATGTACAGCCCGCGGCCCATCGAATCGGCATCGGCGGTGGCTGAAACGCCCTGCGTATCCTTTGAGTCATCATATCCAGCGCCAAGGATCAAAACGGGCTTCGGGTTGCCAGATGTGTCTGAGTAGCCTGGGATCTTCGCAATTTGTGGCACTGACCAAGTTTGACCCAACTCGGCCAACTCGCCGGCTCCCCCTTCTACTTTCCACAAAAAATCGGGCGCATCGGGGTCAGAGATATCCAAGGCATAAATCATTCGACCGCCTCGGCGCATACTGATTAGCGCGTAGACCTTATCGCCGGCATCGTGGTCAAGCGTGCCATCGTTGTTGTTATCTAG
>JAAXJV010000165.1 GCA_012269655.1 Pseudomonadales bacterium | reverse complement strand
GGTGACGCCCGACTAGACGGCGAAAAATCAGCAAAATGATCAAGCTCATCAAGAAGGTTTTAACCAAGTTGGTCAACAATAGAACCAGCAGTTGATTTGCAAGCTGTGATTTGATTTCAGCATCGGTGCTGGCGACCCGCAACACACCCAACTCCACCGCATTCCCACGATCAGAAAAAATTAATGGAAACTCTGCCACTCGAGTGATCTGCGCGTCGGCGTTTTCACCGAATAATTCCAACTGACTGTCGGGCGTGATCAATTGAGTCCGAACGACGCCGGTTACCCTAGCAATGCCCTCTAGGTGAGCACGGGTCAGCTCGGCATCCAAAATCCAAAGGCTGCGCTCTAAAGCCGGCACTGCGCTCGAGGCAAGGTCCTCGACCCTTTGGTTGAGAGATGAGCGTTCAGACGAGTAGGCATAGAACAATTGCAGCGAGGTGAAAAAGAGTGCAAGTACCGCACTACACCCCAGCGTAATGACCACCAACCGGCGAGCCAGTGGAGATTGATTAGCCAACCACGAGTGCACAGTCACGAACCTTAATTTGAGGCGATGTACTGATTTATGAAGCGCTCTCGAGCTTGGCTCGCCACTGAATCCAACTCGCCGGAGGCTTTCATTTGGCCCAAGACCCTTTCAATCTTTTGAATCAATTCAGTTTTTTCTACGCGCAAATAATGGTGTACCGACTGACTCGCCAGAGGCTCCTCAATGGAGCGAATCGTACTCAAACCCGACTTCTTCATCTGAATTTCAAAAGAATTAAGACTATGGATCGCGAGGTCGATCCGCCCCAAATCCAGCATATTCACCAACTGCTCGATCGTATCGACTTCAATAATCTTTCGAGCAGAAGACGCTGCAGATTTAGCATGGGCAATGCCACGCACAACGCCCACTTGCAACTCGGACATAGCATCAGGTGTCAAAACACGGATTGCACTGTCTGTTTTTACAAATCCGATGGTATTCAGTTGATTAATCGCGGGCTTTAAGCGATGCAAAAAGGGCCGTTTGTTGCCATATCGCTCGACACGCGAAATTTCCCCGTCCGCCTGCCCCGCCTTGACAAGGGCCATGCCTCGCTTCGACGGAACCGACATTACGTCGATTTCAACATCGGCGCGACGATACACCTCGGTCATAATCTCGATGTTGATACTATTGTTGATGGCGTTGGCGATCGCTGTGATTTTAATAGGGTCGGCAATTAAACCGCCACTAGCCAATGCCCCAATCAATACGACAAGTGTATGTAGAACCTTCATAATCAACTACTCCAAACAGACTAAGTAAGTCTACTTATCTGATGGTCGTCTCCCAACTTTGAGGTACTAGACCGCTCACTAAGCAGGTACTAAAACGCCGTACCCGCTAGATCAACGAGTTCGCAAAAACCGCTGCCAATCCATGGCTGAAGCCTTCGGAATCCGGGCCTGCGTCGTGTAGTCCACATAAACGAGCCCAAAGCGTTGGGTGTAGCCATAGGCCCACTCAAAGTTATCCATCAGTGACCAGGCGTAATAACCACGGATATCTACGCCCTGCTCGATAGCCTGATCAACCGCAGCCAAGTGGCCTTGAAAGTAGCGGCGACGTAGCTCATCGTTTACTCGACCGGCCTCCAGCACATCATCACAAGCCGCGCCATTTTCTGTAATGTAGATCGGCGGTAACGGATAGTCCTGATGCAACTCGACCAAGATATCTGTCAGCCCCTGGGGATGAATGTCCCAACCGATGTGCGTCCGTTCAGTTTCGCCTTCATTGGTCAGTTCATAACCACGCGGATTGTCGGCCGCACCGACCATTGATCGGGTGTAGTAATTGACGCCCAGCCAATCCAAGGGCTCGGCCATGATCGCCCGATCCCCAGATTGCTCGTCTACCCTGCCCTGCGCCATTAACGCAGGCGATGGGTCCCGATTAAACAACCGATCCATCCAGAAACGAATACGTTCGGCGTGAACCAAATCTCTGGCCGATTGGTCTTGCTCAGTTCGCGCTTGCAACGCCTCGAAATTGAGGACCAAGCCCAAAGACTGATCCGAGCGCTCGGCTCGCATTGCCTGGAGCCCTAAACCACTGGCCAGCATTAGGTGATGGGCTGCTTGAAGCCCTTCGGCCCGATCGTTGTGTCCCGGCGCGTGATAGCCCAAGTCATAGCTTAAAATCGAGGAGCACCAGGGCTCGTTAAGGGTTGAAACCCGGGGCATTAAATCGCCCAGATGTTTAACCGCCATGGCGGCATAATCAGCAAAACGATAGGCCGTATCACGATTCAACCAAGCCCCTTGCAAGCTCGCGGGCAAATCCCAGTGATACAACGTGACGTTGGGGGTCACGCCGTGGGCATGGCAGCACTCCAGCAAACGGCGATAAAAATCCGCTCCCTTCTCATTCCAGCGCCCGGACTCGGTGATGAGTCGAGGCCAGGCAAGTGACAAGCGGTAATGCTCAAATCCCAGCTCGCGAATCAGACGAATGTCATCCTCGTAGCGGTGATAGTGGTCACAGGCCACATCGCCATGACTTGAATCTAAAATACGCCCGGGCTGTCGGCAAAACTCGTCCCAGATGCTGGCTTGTTTGCCATCGACACGAGAGGCCCCTTCGATTTGGAACGAGCTGGTTGCCACACCGAATTCAAAGTCAGCCTGACGCAGGCGAGAGCTGGCTGAAATTTTGTCTGCAATCATGCGCGTAACGCGGCTCCTATGTAGGCCAAATGCTCATTGTCTACGGCAGCGGCCGCGCCGAGCAAACCCGCGTGCGGTGCAGTCACTAACACTACCGGCATGGCCTTCATGTAATGCTCAAACCGCCCTTTGTGATGCAAGCGAGTCAGGAACTCACTGCCCTCTAGGAACTCAACCATCCTGGGTAGAATACCTC
>JAAXJV010000167.1 GCA_012269655.1 Pseudomonadales bacterium | reverse complement strand
GACGAATAGTTTTATAGACGTTGTAGCCCATGACGATCATGCCAATGACATACAGGATGCCGCCCAGCAGGCGCACGGTGTAGCCGGCGTAGCTTGCGGAAATAGAATCGATGAAGGCGTAAGTTAGCGTGCCGTCGGCGTTTACCGCTCGCCACATTAGGCCCTGCATGATGCCGTTCACCCACATCGCTGCGATGTAAAGTACAACGCCGATCGTGGCCAACCAGAAGTGCAGGTTAATCAGTCGTAGCGAGTACATGCCAGACAGGCCATACACCTTAGGCAATAGGTGATAAATGGCGCCAATCGAAACCATGGCTACCCAGCCCAAAGCACCCGAGTGCACGTGACCAATGGTCCAGTCGGTGTTGTGAGACAGCGCGTTCACCGTCTTGATCGCCATCATGGGGCCTTCAAAGGTCGACATACCGTAGAAAGAAAGGGAGACGACTAGGAATCGTAGAATGGGATCGTGGCGCAGTTTCTGCCAAGCACCCGACAACGTCATTACGCCGTTAATCATGCCTCCCCAGCTGGGTGCCAGTAGAATCAATGACATCACCATACCCACTGACTGTGCCCAGTTTGGCAGTGCCGAATAGTGCAGGTGGTGAGCGCCCGCCCACATGTAGGTGGCGATCAGCGCCCAAAAGTGAACGATCGACAGGCGGTAGCTGTAGATCGGCCGCTCGGCTTGCTTCGGCACGAAGTAGTACATCATGCCCAGGAATCCAGCCGTCAAGAAGAAGCCCACGGCGTTGTGACCGTACCACCACTGAACCATGGCATCGACCGCACCCGAATAAAGGCTGTAAGACTTAAACGCACTGACCGGATAGGCCATAGAGTTCACGATATGCAGGACTGCAATGACAATGATAAATGCCGCGTAGAACCAGTTGGCGACATAGATATGAGGCGTCGTGCGATTTCGAATGGTGCCCAAGAACACAATGGCGTAACTGACCCAGACGACCGCGATTAAGATATCGATCGGCCATTCGAGTTCGGCGTATTCTTTTGTTGAGGTCAGCCCCAGGGGCAGAGTGATCGCGGCCGATACGATGACGGCCTGCCAACCCCAAAAGGTGAACTTTGCCAGAGCGGGAAACGCTAGGGTTGTGCCGCAGGTGCGCTGAACGACGTAGTAGCTGGTAGCAAACAAAGCACATCCACCAAACGCAAAAATCACAGCGTTGGTGTGTAGCGGCCGGAGGCGGCCAAAATGCGTGAATTCGGAGGCCAAAAATTCTGGCCATACCAATTGGGTCGCGATGAGAACGCCCATCGCCATTCCGAAGATGCCCCAGACCACAGTCATTACCGCAAATTTACGGACGACGTCATAGTCGTAGGACACAGGAGCTGAGCTTGCCTGTGCCATTTCGAGTCCTTTAGATCAAATTGTGGTGGGTCCCAAATCGGGCCCCAAGTTAAGCGAAAACCGGCATAGTCTAGCGTTTATGGGGCTTGGAGTGAATCCTTTGGCCGCCTTTTCTTGATCTGCCTCAAATAAACCAAGCCGAAGAGTGTTTCCAAGAGTATCAATTAAAATTCCCTATTGGAATAACGTTATAACCAAAATGAATTGTATGAAAAAGCATAAAAATTCGGTATTTTATTTCAATTGGATATAACAGATTGGGATTCGAACGGCCCAACTGACAGCGAGCGATTTAATGAAACTTCAGCAGCTTAGGTACATTTGGGAAGTGGCCCGCCACGATCTAAATGTTTCCGCCACCGCGCAAAGCTTATTTACTTCCCAGCCGGGGATTAGTAAGCAGATCCGTTTGCTAGAAGACGAATTGGGCGTCGAGGTGTTCGCTCGTAACGGTAAACATTTAACTCACATTACGCCGGCTGGCGAAGAAATCCTTCGAGTCAGTGCAGAAATCTTGAACCGTGTGGATCGGATTCGACAACTGAGTCAGGAGTACAGCGACGAGACCCAGGGGGAATTGTCCGTAGCGACGACGCATACACAGGCCCGTTACGTGATGCCGCCGATTGTCGCGAGCTTTATGAAGGCGTATCCCGAAGTGTCGTTAAATTTGCATCAAGGTACGCCCGAACAGATTGCGTCCATGGCGGCTGACGGCGGAGCGGACTTTGCGATTGCAACCGAGGCTATGGAGCATTTCAACGACTTGATCATGCTGCCTTGTTATCGCTGGAATCGCAGTGTTCTGGTTCCCAAGGACCACCCTTTGGCGCAACTGAAGGAGCCATTGACGATTGAGCAGTTGGCGGAAGAGCCTATTGTGACCTACGTCTTCGGCTTTACCGGCCGCTCCAAGCTTGATGAGGCATTTTCTCGCCAGGGCTTGGTTCCGCAAATCGTGTTCACTGCGGCGGACGCGGACGTGATTAAAACCTATGTGCGCATGGGCATGGGCGTGGGCATTATCGCGTCAATGGCCTACGATCCGGTGCAAGACTCGGATCTGGTGTCGATCAGCGCAGAGCATTTATTCTCGCCGAGCGAGACTAAAATCGGGTTCCGTCGCGGCTCATTTATTCGTGGATACATGTACCACTTTATTGAGCTGTTTGCTCCGCACCTGACTCCGGCGTTGGTACAAAAGGCTCAGCGATTACAGACGCGTGC
This sequence comes from Pseudomonadales bacterium, assembly GCA_012269655.1. Lineage (GTDB taxonomy): Bacteria > Pseudomonadota > Gammaproteobacteria > Pseudomonadales > Litorivicinaceae > Litorivicinus. The sequence goes on along the minus strand of JAAXJV010000167.1, from coordinate 294 downwards.
CGAAGTTGCTGAGTTGTTTGAATCGATTGAACTGCCTACCTATTAGCAACCGCTGTCTAGACCCTGGGCTTTACATCTGGCTCAGCCAACTGGGGTGCCATTAGCCGCCTGAGCTGCAAAAGCATAAAGGCGGTCGCGCCCCACAGTGGCGTCTCCCAATCTTTTGATGCATCGGGCATTCCCCAACTGAAATGCTCGCCCGGAATCGTCTCAACGGGTCGATGGCGGTAGGTGTCATTGCGGGTCAGCCAACTAATCGGGTAGGCGGACAATTGCGTGGCCTCTGATCCATCG
>JAAXJV010000016.1 GCA_012269655.1 Pseudomonadales bacterium | reverse complement strand
CCGACGCGGCGGTAGCATTCGTTGATCAACGACGAGATGGCCTTTTTGGTCATGTCACGGTTAACCAGATCGAAACCTAGGCCGTCAGGAAGGATGTTTGACAGCAGAGAACGGCCGACCGTGGTGTCCACGATACGGGTTTCTTCACGGCGGTTACCTTCGAGGTCCACGTCCACTTCATCAATACGGACTTTGACCTTGGCCTGCAGGTGAACTTTCTTCGCGCCATACGCACGTGCCACTTCTGCAGTCGATTCAAAGACCATGCCTTCGCCCTGAGCGCCGACACGTTCACGAGTCATGTAGTACAGACCCAAAACAACGTCCTGTGAAGGTACGATGATCGGCTCACCGTTTGCAGGCGACAGTACGTTGTTGGTCGACATCATCAGCGCACGGGCTTCCAACTGCGCTTCCAAGGTCAGCGGCAAGTGAACCGCCATCTGGTCACCGTCAAAGTCGGCGTTGTAGGCCGCACAGACCAGCGGGTGCAACTGAATCGCTTTACCTTCGATCAGCATGGGCTCAAAGGCCTGAATACCAAGGCGGTGCAACGTCGGCGCACGGTTCAAAAGAACCGGATGCTCACGGATAACGTCAGCCAGGATATCCCAGACTTCTGCGGTTTCGCGCTCAACCATCTTCTTAGCCATTTTGATGGTGGTGGCCATTCCCAAGGCTTCTAGACGGCTGTAGATGAAGGGCTTGAACAGCTCCAATGCCATCTTCTTGGGCAAACCGCACTGGTGCAGCTTCAAGCTGGGACCAACCACGATCACAGAACGACCTGAGTAGTCGACTCGCTTACCCAACAGGTTCTGACGGAAACGGCCCTGCTTACCTTTGATCATGTCAGCCAAAGACTTCAGAGGACGCTTGTTGGAGCCTGTAATCGCACGACCACGACGACCGTTGTCCAGCAACGCATCAACCGACTCCTGCAACATACGCTTTTCGTTACGTACGATGATGTCAGGGGCGCGCAGCTCGAGCAGACGCTTCAAACGGTTGTTACGGTTGATGACTCGACGATACAGATCGTTCAAGTCCGATGTCGCGAAACGGCCACCGTCTAGGGGAACCAAAGGACGCAGATCCGGCGGTAGGACCGGCAGCACTTCCATGATCATCCACTCAGGACGGTTACCTGAAGTTTGGAAGGCTTCCAACAACTTCAAACGCTTAGCAATCTTTTTAATACGGGTTTCAGAACCGGTGCTTTCCAGCTCTTCACGCAACTTGGCGATTTCAGCATCCAGATCCATGTCTTTCATGTAAGCCTGGATAGCTTCGGCACCCATCAGCGCCGTGAATTCTTCACCTTCTTCTTCAGTCAGCGTGTAGAACTCTTCTTCGCTCAAGACCTGACCCGCGCTCAGGCTGCTCAGACCCGGATCGGTCACCATGTAGGCTTCGAAATACAGGACCCGCTCGATGTCACGCAGCGTCATATCCAGCATCAAACCAATGCGGCTCGGCAATGATTTCAGGAACCAAATGTGCGCAACGGGGCTTGCCAATTCGATGTGGCCCATGCGCTCACGACGGACCTTAGCCAAGGTGACTTCAACGCCACACTTTTCACAGATGACGCCGCGGTGCTTCAAGCGCTTGTACTTACCGCACAAGCACTCGTAGTCCTTAACGGGGCCGAAAATACGCGCACAGAACAAACCGTCACGTTCGGGTTTGAAAGTACGGTAGTTAATGGTTTCGGGCTTCTTCACTTCGCCAAAAGACCAGCTACGAATTTCTTCGGGGCTGGACAGGCCGATGCGAATGGCGTCGAACTCGTTTGTCGCGCTCTGTTGGCGCAGCAGATTCATTAAGTCTTTCATAATACTGTCTCTGTGCCCCTTACTCGTTCTCTAGCTCGATGTTGATACCCAACGAACGGATCTCTTTGACCAGTACGTTGAAGGATTCGGGCATACCCGGCTCCATCTGATGGTTTCCATCGACAATGTTCTTGTACATCTTGGTACGGCCGTTCACGTCGTCCGACTTCACCGTCAGCATTTCCTGCAGGGTGTATGCGGCGCCGTAAGCTTCCAATGCCCACACTTCCATCTCACCGAAGCGCTGACCACCGAACTGTGCTTTACCGCCCAAGGGCTGCTGAGTAACCAGCGAGTAAGAGCCGGTTGAACGGGCGTGCATCTTGTCATCGACCAAGTGGTTCAGCTTCAACATGTACATGTAGCCGACGGTGACGGGGCGATCGAATGCGTCACCCGTACGTCCGTCATACAGGGTGCATTGACCTGAGTCTGGTAGATCGGCAATACGAAGTAGATTCTTGATCTCTTCTTCTTTGGCACCGTCGAATACGGGCGTTGCAATCGGAACACCGTGCTCGAGGTTCTTACATAGATCAATGATCTCGGCATCGCTGAAGCTGTCCAAGTCTTCAACACGCAAACTGTCGTCTGCCTTGTTGTAAACCTGATCCAAGAATTCACGCAACTTGTTGACTTCCGCCTTGGCTTCCATCATCGCACCGATCTTGCGACCCAGACCTTTGGCAGCCCAACCCAAGTGGGTTTCCAGGACCTGACCCACGTTCATACGCGAAGGTACACCCAAGGGGTTCAATACGATGTCAACGGGCTCACCGTGCTCGTCAAAGGGCATATCTTCAACCGGCATGATGACCGAGATCACACCTTTGTTACCGTGGCGACCCGCCATCTTGTCACCGGGCTGGATACGACGCTTAACCGCGACGTAAACCTTGACGATTTTCAGGACGCCAGGCGCCAGATCGTCACCGGTAGACAACTTGCCTTTCTTGGTTTCAAAACGCTTATCTAGGTTGGCTTTTAGCTCGCTCAACTGAGTTTCAGATTGCTCGATCTGCTCGTTCAAAGAGTCGTCTTTCATGCGCAGCTTGAAGATATCGCCCTGTTCTAGAC